>JBFMGN010000159.1:2893-7065 GCA_040752435.1 Spirochaetota bacterium | reverse complement strand
TGGGGGAGAAACTCGATCAGGCGGGCATACCTTTTGTGAAGCCGCCCGGTGGGCATGCTATATACCTGGATGCCAGGGCTTTTGCACATCACATTCCACCCCACCTGTTTCCAGGTCAGTCTTTGGCGTGCTCTCTTTACCTGGAAGGAGGAATTCGCTCTTGCGAAATCGGCAGCGTTATGTTCGGAAAAACGGATGCAAGCACCGGGAAGCATATTGCACCTCCGATGGAACTTCTTCGCCTGGCCTTTCCCAGACGGGTGTACACTCAAAGCCATTTTGATTATGTAATCGAGGTGATCGAAGAGGTATATAAGAAACGTGGAGAATTGAAAGGAATGCGAATCGTTGACCAGGCACCGACATTGCGCCACTTTACGGCCTGTTTCGAGTATATATAATAGAGCCGATCCAGCCAGGCGATCAGCGGTGGGCCAACTCTCTACAATTACCCCTTTATAGCTCCAAAAGTCAATCCATGAATTAAATATCTCTAATTATATAAACCTAAAAATATTGTAGCATCCGAAGGACCACTCTAAAAATGTAAATACATAATAAAGCACAAAATAATTTAGTATAAGATGTTTTTCTGCTACAACAATGCTATAACGCAAAAAGTACCCTCGTAGACATAAATAACTCCTTCGCCCAAATAGTAAGAAAAATAATAGATTAATCTACTAATCGGAGAGACGATCATTGCAAGGAAGAGACAATCAGCGGCTTTCAGAGCTTGAGCTTCAGAAACTCCGCCGGCGGGAGTATCCTGATACCCTTGAACGCCTTGAGGTTCAGCAGATGCCGGTCACCCGAAACGATATACTTCGCCCCTGTCCCAACGGCGCACTCGATGAACTTGTTATCCGCTTTATCCTTATCGATCACTGAAATGGTTGGAGTCGATGCGAGAAAGACTTGATTATAGTGTTTCTCGAAAAGCTGCACCAACTCCCCTCCCTCGGGTTCACCAGACATCCCAAAACGGGCAAACACCGCGAAGTATTCGGCCAGGATCTCCTTGGAGAGGCAGAGGGTAATCTTCTCGAACCTCCAAAGATCGATGACCTTCCTTGGGTTTCCCTTTGTATTCAAGAGCGAAGATATGAAAACATTCGTGTCTACCACTACCCTCACTTAGTTGCCCTGACTTTCTTTATAGCATCCTTCACATCCTTTTCCGTATAACCCTTCTTCTTGAGTTTCCTGGAAGTTCGATTCCAGAGATCACCGACAACGCGGGAGAAGTCGTTTTCCTCGATATAAGAAGAGACAAGTTCTCTCACTTTGGTGCTTACGGTCTTCCCTTCTATACGGGCAATCGTGGAGAATTTCTGTTTCATGTTTTTATCGATCCTGACGATCAGTTGTGTTTCCATATTACACTCCGTATAAATCGTATATACAAATAATACAGAAATGAGAAGCAGATGTCAATAGGGCTCCGCTTTCGAAAAACTTTTTAATACTTCTATTTTCAGCTCTCTATTTTGTACAGCTTTTTATATGCCCCGGCGTTAAGCATGCAGTATTTAAAGGAAAAAATACCGGTAAGTTGAAGCAGTCCGATAAGTGGAAGAAGATCGCTTCTTCCGGCGAGGAGAAGGAATACAACCACGATAAGGGGGATGATTAAACCTGCGCCCATCGCGATAAAGATAAATGGTATTTGATAATTGCCTTTCGTAAGTTTCTCGATTGATTTTTTACCTTCTTCACTGTAATTGTATCGCTCAATAAGGTAGGCACCTGTAAACACGGCCGTAAGCACCAGGATGATCGCATCGGAAAGAAGCAGGTTTCTAAACACCAGGCCGTTCAAGGCCGCACCCCGAATAAAAGATAAGCTGTTAAAAATAAAGCAGAGGGCGATTCCGCCTCCGGCGGCCTGGGTCAGGAAGAGGGGGATGATTATGGCTGTATTCCAGAAGGGAATAGCCTTAAGGACTGAAAAAAGGAAGCCCGGGTAGATTGCCAGCAGCAGGGAAGATATACCCCCGCCTGTAAGCACAAGGCCGGAGAAAACCGACCCTGCTCGAATAAAGCCGGCATTTAACTTTTCGAAATTGCGCAGCGAAGCCAGGAAGGAGAAAAGAAGGAACAGGCCGGCGAAAATGAAACCTCTGCTTATCCATGAGCGTTGAGGTTTCAACGCGGCCATCCAGAAGCGTCCGATCCTGCCAAGGAAAAGAAGATGGGGAATCCCGTACCCCAGGAGCACCAGGAAAAAACTTACCAGGTACCCGAAAGCGTACCCGGAAAAAAAGGAGACGGCGAAGAAGCCGGGACCTATCAGCCCTGCAAAAAGGGCAATTTCAAGCAGCAGCGACCGTTTCCCCTGCCGGCCCCTAACCGACCACTCCTTTTGAAAAGTGATTTTATCGGGGTCTATCTCTAATAGTGAATTGATTGCAACAGGCTTCATATCAGAACCTCCTGGGCAGGTAGTATACGGAGGGATCGGTCTTCATCTCCGGCAGCATCTGTACCCCCCTGGACTTTGATTGGATAGACACTTCACTGGCCGGATTATCCAGGTCGCCGAATGTAAGCGCTTTTGCGATGCAGGCAATGACGCAGAACGGGGTTGCATCCGGATCTTTCCCCGGTTGCAGGTTGTTTTTCAGACCGTAGTCAATCCTGTCCTTGCAGAAATCACACTTCTCCACCACCCCCGTTGTATGTTCCTTGTACCGTACAATCTCCCACCTGGATGGGAAGTTGTGGTACGATTGTTCCACCGCGTAAAAAACCCTTACGTTGTAGGGGCAAGCCATGATGCAGTACCGGCAGCCGATACACTTCTCCCGGTTAATTGTGACGATCCCATCGTCACCCTGCTCTGTTGCACCGGAGGGGCAGACACTTAAGCAGAGAGGGTCCCCGCAATTCATACATCTTTTGGGAATAAAAACCCGTTTCACATCGGGGAACTTGCCTTCTTCATTTTCAAGGACAGTGACCCGCTGGATGGTGGGGCCGAGGCCGTTTTCCACTTTACAAGCCACCGTACAGGTCTGGCAGCCGGTGCACTTTTCCAGATCGATTACCATTCCCCAGCGCATACAATTATCTCTCCTTGGTAATTTTAACCTTAACTATATCAGCCAGGCTGCCGCCGGAGTCCATGGCGGCAGGTTCGATATTGATGAGTGAATTGAGGTTCGGGATACCCAGTTCTCTGGCAAAGGGAGTTTTCCAGTGGCCGAACTGGCCGGTAAACACGACCGTATCGGGACGCACTCCTTCCCGCAAAATGGCCCTCGCTTTTACACTGGCATAGATTGATGAAATAGTGATTGTATCATTTTCCCTTATTCCCATTCTTGCCGCTGCACTGCTGTTCAATAGGGCGCCCTTAAACCCGGGTACATTCTTGGCTGCCTCCGCCATCATGGGGATGGCCGCGTTGCTCCCCCAGGCATACTGCATGCTTCTTGTATTTACAAGCCAGAACTTATAATCCTGCGAATTTTTCCCTGCCTTTTTGCAGAGATTATCGTAGACCTCGGAAAAATCTTCACATGTGGGAAGTGCCTCGTATTCCTTCAATTGATGATCCCACCAGTGGATGTTGTGCTCTCCAAGCCGGTTACCAAGCTCCTTCCCGATTCGCATGATGTTCTCCTGATAGGGTATTTCATACCGCAAGCCCCACCTGACCATTACCGGATGGAGGAAATAGCGGATATATGGGTACGGTACAGTGTAATACCCATTTTCCCTAAACCAGTTCAGTCCGAATTCATCCTTTCCCTCCGATAGGACCATAGTGGCTGCTTTGCACAGGCGGTCCCAAATTTCCTCCTTACTGTACTTTTTATCCGGGTCAAGTTCGTAATTGTACTTTTTGTCAGTAAGCCTTACACCGAAAAGCACTCCCGCATTAATTGCCCGGTTGTACTCCGAAAGCATGCCCACCCTTAAGGCCAGCTCGGTGGCCAAATCCGTCATATCGATAGAGTTTACTATGGGTTCCACGGCCGGCTGCCGCAAGGCGAAGCCGTAGGCATTCCAGAGGGATTCCGAATGGACAGACGGACCCACCCGCAGCAACTGGAGCCCTTCCAGGTCCGTATGGTCAGGCAGGATCAGATCTGCAAAATGGTTGGATTCGTCGTGGGTGTACCCCATTGCCACGAGGAAGGGAAATCTGCTCAATTTCTCATTCA
>JBFMGN010000159.1:0-2883 GCA_040752435.1 Spirochaetota bacterium | reverse complement strand
GGTTTCATACATGGAAACGCCCGGATTAGCGCGGTAAAGGAATATGATATCCGGCATGGTCGTTTTGGGAAGATCCTCCCTGTCGCTGTCCATGGTGAGCCATGCAATCGGGTACGGCGACAGGAAGGGCGACCACCCGGTATTGGAGACAAGGGGAACGATATTCTCGAAGCGGGATCTGGTTTTAAGAGAGGTAGCCCAGCCTTTTTTATCCGTGGGATTTAAACTGTTCATCATAAAACCGTCTTTCCCGGGCCATACACTGGACCACCTGTCGGCGTGGGGCTTGTTTAAGCGCTGGGATGCGCCTATTGTGCCCCCCGGCACTTCCAGCGCGCCGATGAGCACGGCAAGCATAGTCCTTGCCCATGTTGCCTGGTATCCTCCCGGCCCGTTGTTGACTGTTTTGCCGAGCAGGAAAGCCACCGGTCTGTATGGGAGCTTCTCACCGTAAAGCGTAATCGTCTCTCCTATATGAGCATGTGCCACGATTTCGCCTGCGATCCTCCGTATAGTTTCTACGGGAATGTCGCAAACTCCTGCGGCCCATTCGGGGGTGTACTTGTGTATCAGTTCGGTAAATAACTGAAAACTTGTTTTACAAGGGACATTGGTATGTTCCCGCCGCTCTCCGTCAGGTCCTATCTCAATTCCCGAAACGGTGTATTCACCCTCAAGGGCAAAATCCCCAATCTCCAAAGCATCGTAGGTCTTTGCCTTTTTATCCATTAAATCCCACACAAGCGGATTTTCCGTTTTCACGTCTCTTATAAAATAGCCGTCGGGTGTAACTAGGTAGGGGCTGTTGGTTCTTTTTTTCAGAAAAGGAAGGTCTAAGGCTTTGTTTCTGTCCATTTCGAAAAGCAACACATGCATAACGGCATACATGAAGGCTGCATCTGTTTTCACTTTTATCGGTACCCATTCGGTAGCCGTGGCTGCGCTTGCAGACAGATGGGGCTCTACCTGTATCCGTTTGTACCCCCGTGCCCTGGCCTCTGAGTGCCTTAAGACTCCGGCCGCACCACCGCTCGCATTGGTGTTGTGGCCGAAAGAGATAACCAACTCGCACCTTGGCGTGTCCGGTGCTGCAATAAAGGAGCGGTGCCAGTATTCTCCATAGAGGTGCTCCGAATGGTAGCATTTTATCCCTTCTCCCGCGCCGACCGAATAGTCTATAGGGCCCCAGGCCGAGAAAAATGCCGCCATTGTTCCCATGTAGGAGGCCGGAGAGCCCGCCTGTCCCATCATAACGGAAAGCCTGGGGAAACCGCCCTCATCCAGAAGCCCTTTCTTCCGCACCTCTTTCATCCTATCCGCCAAAATATCCAAAGCCTCATCCCAGGCTATCTCTTTAAAGCGAGGATCCTCATCCTTTCCTTTTTTTGGATTTGTCCTTTTGAGAGGAGCTTTGATCCGGTCGGGATGGTACATCTTCTGGATAAGCCCGTAAGCCTTGACGCAGATCCTTCCACCCGCAGGGCTTATTTCTTCACACCTTAAGTCAGGTTCAAGGCTGCGAACAAGACCGTTTTCAACCACGGCCAGGAATAAATCCGGACCGTTATAGCATTGCGTGCAGTACATGGGAACCTTTTTCTTCATATAATCCCTCTTAAACGATATAACTTATCAATGAAACGGCCGTATGTCCCGCGCATACTTAAGGATATCGGCCATGAATCCCATTAAACCCGTTTTAAGCATTAGCCTGAGCCACACCTCCGAAAGGAACTGTGGGATTTTCCCACCGGATCCGCTGACTTCTCCTAAAATGTCGGAACGAAGTTTTTCCACCACCTGGGGGAATTCCATGCCTGCTTTAAACAATTCATCGATCTTCGCCTTTGAATCCTTAACAGCCTTTATATTTTCAGATAAAAATACAACTGGCTTAAGATGCGCTTCACCAAAGTGGGGTGTAAGAATAGTTGCAGGATGTAAGCGTTGAAAACTATCCAGCTCTGCCATGATATAGTCCGACCTGTAAATCGGCGGGCTGCCGGCCGGAATAAGGAGATGTCCAAGCTGCGGGTAGTGAATGCAGGCTGTGTCCCCTGTAAAGAGCGTTCCCGTTGATTTTTCGAAGAGGGAAATATGATCCCCCGAGTGGCCCGGGGTCGATAAGACCGATAAAACGCGATCACCCAGGTCGATCGTATCCCCCTCCTCCAATGGGATTATCCTCTCCTCCGGAGTATCTACCGGCTGGCCGAGGGTATCGGAAAGCTCACCGAATACCATCTTTGAGCCGCCGAAAATTTTCATGGAATTTTTAAGGTAAAAAACACCCCGCTTATGAGCTGCGATTTTTCCGTTACCCGCAATCGCAGCCAGCTTCCCGGCAGCACCTGAGTGGTCGATATGGGAATGTGTCAGTATTATGTATCCAATCTTTTCCGGGTCGCATCCGGTTTCCTCGATCGCACGTGCCACCGTATCTGCGGAAACCGGGAACCCAGTATCAATGAGAGCCGTGGCTTTGCTTCCCCGTATAAAATAGGCTGCCACGATCTTTTCATGTCCCAGCGGCTTTGTATCAATTTCAAAAATGCCCGGTTTAACTTCTCTCGCACTCATTTGGATCCCGCCTGTATATTATACTAAAATACAACGACAAGCTGAATCTTAACTTAAAAAGTCGTAAATAGCAAGAAACTCTTAATTGAAGGGTCGACACCAATTTCTGTCCGGCTGGAAAGTCTGGGGTTATACGGTTGGTGATTTTGACAGGGTAAATCTGAAGATTGTTCCTTTCTCTGGCTCCGATTCTACATAGATTGAGCCGTTGTTTTTTTCTACCAATTCCTTCACCAGGAGTAACCCTAAGCCGGTACCTGCTTCGCCGGCCGTACCGGGGGTTTGTACTTTTTTATCAAGTTT
>JBFMGN010000158.1:0-7067 GCA_040752435.1 Spirochaetota bacterium | reverse complement strand
GGCCGACTGCACCCGCGATGGAACCGATTACGGAGTTAAGTCCGCCCAGATAGACCATAGCCAGGACCTCGCTCAACTTCAAAACACCGAAGGTGCTCGGGTTTATATAACCCATTACATGGGCAAAGAGTCCACCGGCAATCCCGGCCCAGAAGGCTGCAAATAAAAACGTCACCATCTTGGTACGCCTGGTGTTTATCGTCATGGCATCCGCCGCGGTTTCATTGTCTCTGACTGCACACGCGGCCTTGCCCAGGGTGGAACGGGTAAAGTTATAGATAATCCAGATACAGATTACCATCCACACGTAAACAACCGGCAGGCCGGCATACTTCGGCTGATTCATGAACCCCCGGGGGCCGCCGATTATCTCCAGGTTTTCTATTATACTTTTTACGATGAAGGTGAATGCCAGCGAAATAATGGCGAGGTAGTCGCCCCGTGTCCCGAAAGAGGGGACTGCCACAATCAGGGCTCCGATTGAAGAGACCAGGCCGCCGATTATAAGGATAACGGGAAACAGGAATGGTCCTAAGGCCGGTGGAAGCAGGGGGGCTCCGAAAACGTCATCGTTGACAAAAAGAAGGACCGAAAGAATTGAAGATACATAGGCACCGAGGGCCATAAACCCTGGATGCGAGCAGGAAAACTCTCCCATATACCCGTTGATCAGGTTAAGGCTTAGGGTAAGCAGGATGGCGATGAAAATAAAGCTTAGAAGGAGTACGCGGTAGTCATTCAAACTTCCCCATATATGAAGCACTCCGTAGAGGAGTGCCAGGTGAATAATTACACCCACCCAGACCGGCAATCGCTCCTGAAGTAGTTTGGCAGCCCTGTTTGTAAGTGGAGCTGTGGTCAGGGCGGCGGCAAACGCAGGTACAAGGTAGACCAGAAAGACATAGAGAAGTGCGCCTGGAAATGATAGGGGGCTTGTAAATATCAGGGGCAGTCCAAAGAGATTCGGCACATCTTGAAGTCCGAACGCCCGGGCTATGGCACGGCCGACGGTAACCTCGATTGAAACGGCCAGAAGGGCACCGATAAGCCAGCCTAAAGCGGGGGCCCGCCTCATTTGAGAGCGGAATCGTCTGAACAAGGATGCTCTGGATTCTCCCGCTGCCTGCCGCCCGGTTTTTTTTGATGTTGCCATTTCGCTTTCTCCTTTTCGATAGCCTTTTTAACAGTGATTTGAAATCGCATCATTACAATCGGAGCCTGGCGCTGTATGCTTCCCCGAAAAACCCATGGGGTCTGAAGGTGAGGATAAGCAGTATGATTGAGTAGGCAATCAAATCGCGCAGGGTTGAGGGGAAAATTGCAGCTACGAAGATTTCTATAAAACCGAGGAGAAAACCTGCCAGGGCAGCTCCCAGAATCGACCCCCGCCCGCCTAAGATCGCGGCTACAAAGGCTTTCCATCCGATTAAAAGACCCATGTAAGGCTCCAGCACAGGATAGGCGATTCCGAAAAAAATCCCCGCGGCGGCTGCCAAAGCGGAACCGATGGCGAAGGTCATGGCTGCAATTTTATTTATAGACACACCCATAAGGGGTACAACCGTAAAATCGTATGCCATGGCCCTCATCGCCATGCCCCACTTGGTTCTCCTCACAAATTGATGCAGGGCGATCATGAGCACTATGGAGAGAATCACTATAAGAAATTTCGTATTGGTTACCATGACCGGACCGATCTCGAAGGTTTGGGTTGCAATCAAATCGGGGTATTTACGCCGCTGGGCGCCCAGGAGTGCCAGGTTGCCTGTTTCGAAGATGATACCTACCATCAAACCGGTAATGGCGGCCGATGCCCGCGGCGCCTCGCGTAAGGGACGGTAGGCGACTCTTTCAACCAGCATCCCGACTAAGGATGTTAAAAACATAGCAATTATAATCGTCAAAACCAGGATCAAGGCGCCCGGCAGGGCAAGAAACCCTGTGGCGGAAAGTCCTACCAGGCCGCTTGACACAAAAAATCCGATATAGGCGCCTACCATGAATATATCACCGTGAGCGAAATTAAAAAGCATGAGTATCCCGTATACCATGGAATAACCAAGGGCAATCAAGGAATAAAAACTCCCCCACTGGAGCGCATTTACCAATTGCCGAAAAAAATCAACGAGCGTCACTTCCAACCTCCCGAAGAATTCAAAAAAATTGCGGGAGTGTTGCCAACCCCCGCATTATACATGTCTAAATCACTGTCTTTGTAGAATTATTTAAGTTCCGGCGGGCAAGCCATCTTGTAGAAGGAGAACTCCCCCTGCTCATCGATCCTGACAATGACCACACACTTGATAGGATCGCCCTCCTCGGTAAAACTCATCAAGCCCGTGGTACCCTCCCAGCGCTTCACTTTGGCCAGTTGATCGCGGATTGCCTGGCGGTCTTTTTCGACATTACCGGTTAATCCACCGGTATTCTTGATGGCCTGGAATAGGATATTACCGGCATCCCATGCGAGGGCCGCCACATCGCCCGGAATATACCCATATTTAGCGTTATACTTATCGATAAACTGCTTGGTAACACCGGTTGCCCCTTTCATCGCGTAGTGGCTCGTAAAAAAGCTGCCGATGACATCCTTTCCCGCCAGTTTCACCAGTTCGGGTGAGCTCCAGCTATCGCTTCCCAGGATCGGCTTGTTCCAGCCCAGTTGGCGGGCCTGTTTGACGATCAGGGGGACTTCATCGTAGTACTGGGGGACGAACAGGAGTTCCGCCCCGGATCCGATAATTTTCGTTAACTGCGAGCTGAAGTCCCTGTCTTTGGTGGTGAAGGTCTCGAAGGCCGCCATTACCATCCCTTCCTGCTCGGCCGAGGCTTTAAAATTCTCAGCCAGACCTTTGGGGTAGTCGCTCGCAACATCGTAGAGAACAGCCACTTTTTTAACGCCGAACTCTTCCTTTGCAAAGGTGGCCGCAACTTTACCCTGGTAAGGGTCTATAAAACAGGCGCGGAAAACCCAGGGACGGTCCTTCGTTGTCCTGGGGTTGGTCGACCAGGGGCTTATATTCGGGGTTTTGCGTGCATTGGCCACTTCCCCGGTGGGTATGGCCTGTTTGCTGGCGTACGATCCGATTATCGCCAGCACCTGATCTTCCGTAATCAGCTTGGTTGTCGCTGAAACCGCGGATTCTGCCTTGGATTCGTTATCCTCGGTAACTACTTTAATCTTGTAGGTCTGCTGGCCGACCTTTATTCCGCCGGCCTTGTTGAGATCCTCTACCAGCATATTCAGAGAGTAGGTTCCCTCTTCTCCGACCTTTGGGATATCGCCGGTTATCGGAGCTACGTGGCCGATTTTTATTGTGCCGCCGTATGGAACCTCCGTACCTCCTGCGGCCCAACCGGAAACAGCCGCAAAAACCATAATGACTGCTAAAAACAGGTGCTTTTTAATCATCTCTATTCACCCTCCTTAATTTTGTATTACTTGATAGAATTCTAACATGCGGGAAATGATATTTCAAGGAAAAACTTTTTTCTCTTTGGGGTTCATTCTTTTTGCGAAGGTCCTAATCCTGTTGTAATAACTGATAGTAGAGCCAATTTCGGAAATCAAGGAAAATTAGCCACGGAAATACCCGGAATTACGCGGAAAAGGTATCAATTATTGCAAACTTCCGCGTCCTTCCGTGTGATTCCGCGGCTTACTATTTTTTTAAAGAGCCTCAGTATAGTTTCTTATTCGTTACACCTTAAACTTTTTTATTTCCTGGTTAAGCTGATCGATAGTTTGCGCGTTTTTCTGGCTTAAGTCCGTCAGGTGCGCCATTGCCGTACTGATATCTTTTGTTCCCGCATTAATCTCTACCATCCCGTTGGAGACCTCGGCGGATATGCCGTTAACCTTCTGCATAGCATCGATAATTTCTTTCATCCCGAGATTCATTTCATGAGAACCTTGTTTTATTTCCTGGGTGATATTCGACAACTCAGTTATTGCTTTTAGGACTTCACTGGTACCGGCCGACATTTCGGCCATTGATGTGCTTATTTCGGTCATGGCGTGGGTAAACTCTTTTACTTCCGTGTTAATCTGATTGAATGCTTCCTTGCTTTCCATTGCAATGTTTCTGGCGGCTTCGATTTTTTCAATAATAATCTTGAGAGAATTGCCGATCTGCTTGGCGTTTTCTCCGGTGGATTCCGCCAGTTTTCGAATTTCGTCAGCCACAACGGCAAAACCTTTACCGAATTCACCCGCATGGGCGGCTTCGATGGCGGCGTTCATAGAAAGCAGGTTAGTCTGGCTGGAGATACTATTGATAACATCGATAATCTCCGCCATATTATTTGCAAGGCCGGAGATCTCGATTACCACCCGCGAAGTTTCATCCACCTTGTCGCCGCCGCTGGAGGTAACATTCACCAGGCTTTTTACCGCCTGTCCCCTCTCCTGGGCAATGCGTGCGATGTTATTGATTGATGACATCATCTGCTCTATTGAAGAGGAAGATTGGGTTACCGCAGCCGACTGGTTTTCTATCTGATTCGTTAAGCTGCCGATATGGGCCGTTATTTTTTCCACCGAGGCCGTTGAAGTATTCATTATATTCTGGAGGTTGTCGAACTGCTTCTTTATTGAACCGATACTGGCGGCTATTTCAGTTAAGGAGGCCGACGACTCCGTAGTGGCCGACATAACCTCCTGGCTTAAGTGCAGGTTTTTTGTTGATGAGGTTTGAACATCGTTTATTAACAGCCGCATTTTCTGTAAAGCCGTGTTGAAATCACCGCTCAACCGGCCGATTTCATTCCTGCTATTTATGCCTGAATTCTGCGTCAGGTCTCCTTCCGACATTCTGCCGGTTGCGGTCATTAAGATATTTATAGGTTTTGTAATTGAACCGGCGATATTGAAAGAGATTACCAAACTGAAAACGAGGGTTGCGGCTGCTATGATTACCGCTATCTTGATTGCAAAATCAAAGTTCCCCATCAAATTTGAAAATTGTTCAGAAAGCTCTTTCTTATGGTCTTCGACATGGCCGTCGATCAAGCTTTGAAACTTTTCCGAATAGGGATCAAATTGAGCCATCAAAGGATTGCCGGCTTCAGTACCTCCAAGCCTGTAGGCACGTGCCATTTCCACCCCCAGCCTGTAGAAATCCGTAAGGCCGCTTCTTATATTCTCCAGTTCTTTTTCCGTCCGGCTCTCGTTGATTTCTTTAATCAATTTGTCCAGGGTTTCCAATGCATGGGTATAATATTCTTCTGCTTTATTGAACCCGTCCTTAAGCCCGTCTCTCCCGCGTGTGGCTGAAATGTCGCTGAGGTTTCGCTGGATCTGGATTACGGACCTTTGCAGATCTAAAAAATCGAGAGCGTGAGGAAAGACCTCCTGCTCGATCACGTTCACGGTCATTTTATTTCTGTAGCTGGAGAAGATGGAAAAAAGAGCAATAATCAGGAGAAGCAGGATTGTCAATAAAAAATTCAGAAAAAGCTTCGTTTTTATTTTCATATTCAGTAACAGTTGCATCTTTTTACCCCTTTTATGGAGAGTCATTGGCCGCATTATACCAGATATACTTTCCGTATTTCAACCTAAATCATAAAAATAAAAACCCGAGATTGAGTTCCCACCCCTTGACACTCCCGATATTTTGATGTATTCTTATATCAAGATAAATTGATATATTTATGAATCCGGTTATTGTATTTAAATCACTTGCAGATTCCACCCGCATAAGGATAGTCAACTTGCTGCTGGAAAGGGCGTATAGCGTTAACGAATTGGTGGAAATTCTCTCTATGGGTCAATCGAGGATTTCCCGTCACTTGAAAATTCTTAATGAAAGCGGTCTTTTACGGTTTCGCCGGGACGGCTTACACATTTTCTATTCTCTTGAGGATCAGGGGGAGGGAAAAGAGTTCATTTCAGCGGTTAAAGAAACTTTACGGCAGGAGCCTTCATTTGAATCCGACCTGGCTCTGGCACAAAAGCTGGTTCGTGAAGGGAAAAAAGCGACCCGGAGATTTTTCAACTCCATCGCCTCGGATTGGGAGTCTTTGAAAAGGAATTTACTGGGCGATTTCGATCTGGCAGGGGAAATTATCCGTCGTATAAAGAAGTGCCGTACCGTTGCAGACCTCGGTTGCGGGACGGGAGATCTCCTGCCCGAATTATTGAAAAAGGCGGAGTTCGTAATCGGGGTGGATAATTCGCCGAATATGCTTAAAACGGCCCATAAGCGTTTTTCGAATAACAGCCCTAATATTCAACTGAGGTTAGGAGAACTGGAACACTTACCTTTGCGGGATGGTGAAGCGGATTGCGCCGTGATAAATCTTGTACTGCACCACCTGGCTGCACCTGCGGCCGGGATAGAAGAAGCTTCCAGGATTCTCGTTGAGGGGAAGACCCTTATCCTGGTGGATTTTCTCAAACATGTGGACGAGTCTTTTCGAAGCCGGTATGGAGACAGGTGGCTTGGATTTTCCGAGGAAGATATTGAAAACTGGCTTACACGCGCCCGGTTAAAGGTTACCGGAAAGAAATTTTTCCCTGTTAAGGAAAATATGACTATTCTTCTTTTCAGGGCGATAAAGCAATAAACTATAAAATTGTAAGGAGCATTTTATGGCTATTCAAGAACTTGATATGTCGGTCAAATACAAAGTTGCCGACCTAAGCCTCGCTGAGTGGGGCAGAAAAGAGATTAATTTAAGCGAAGCGGAAATGCCCGGCCTTATGGCTATACGAAAGAAATACGGCCCTGAAAAACCGCTTAAAGGTCTTAAAGTGATGGGCAGTCTTCACATGACTATCCAAACGGCAGTCCTTATTGAAACTTTGGTCGAGCTTGGAGCTCAAGTCCGGTGGGCATCGTGCAACATTTTTTCAACCCAGGATCACGCCGCGGCTGCGATCGCTCAAAATGGTTCCGCGGCGGTCTTCGCCTGGAAAGGGGAAAACCTCTTCGACTACTGGTGGTGCACGGAAATGGCTCTGACATGGCCGGATGGCTCAGGACCCGACCTCATTGTTGATGATGGCGGAGATGCAACTCTTTTTGTACATCAGGGCGTAAAAGCGGAAAAAGATCCGTCGC
>JBFMGN010000157.1:0-7074 GCA_040752435.1 Spirochaetota bacterium | reverse complement strand
GCCCATTTCGCGGGGCTCTCCAGAAAATGTATGCCGAAGGGAAAGCGCTGGAACTTACGGCCCTTGCGCTGAGCATAGTCCAGGACGAGAGCCAACAATGGTACCGATCCCTGTCCCATCGTGATGAAAACCGGATGCGCGAGGTCGCTTACCTCCTTGATGTCCGCATGCGGACCCCGCCGTCGTTGTCAGAAGTGGCGAAGGTCCTCGGCATCAGTGTCGCCAAGCTCAAGCGAGATTTCAAACGGACCCATGGCCTCAACGTGCACGAGTACCTGGTCTCAAAGCGCCTCGAGGCAGCCAGGACGCTCATAATGGAGAAGGATCTGAGCGTCAAGGAGGCTGCTTATATTGTCGGGTATCGAAGCCAGAGCTATTTTTCGATTGCTTTCCGGCAGAAGTTCGGCGAAAACCCGGGCGAGTTGTGCCGGTGAACAAAACGGCTCCGAAGGACCACCCCTCGCCCCGCTCAGATCATCCAGGAATTGGGCACGGCGTCCGTGAGCATTGGGACGAACGCGACCGTCTGCGGCTGGGCGGGCGAATTCTTCCAGCGGGAGACCGGATTCGACGACTTTCCCGCCTTGATCGACAGTATGGGATGATCTTATTACAGGCAGTTACATCTACATCTTATACATGAAGAAATTTCACACAGAGTACACAGAGATTAAGGAGCACAATGAGGATACGGACAATAGGCAGAGCTGCTCCGGCCTGAATTATACTGCTGAAAGTACCATTTTCATGCTTTTTCCCCCTCCTATCTTTTGCCAATTCTTCCCCTCTGTGTTCTCTTAAGCGAAATTTTCTTATCTTTCTCTTACAATTCCTCTCTGTGACCTCTGTGTTCTCTGTGTGGAATTCTTCTTCCTTCTTTTCTCTGTGCGAAATTCTTTTACATCTACATCTTATACATGAAGAAATTTCACACAGAGTACACAGAGATTAAGGAGCACAATAAGGGTGCAGGCAATATGCAGAGCTGCTCCTTTTCCTTACCCCGGATTCCGTTCCCCCCGATCGGAGCATAGTAGTAGCGAAGAAGATTCTAAGCCAGTCTCGTCCTTCTGGATAAGGTTTTTGAGGCTTTCGGGAGGCGATTTACCCCCGGCATGAGCTTTTTCCGTTCAACTTTGAGCTTTTTGCGATAATCATTTCAGTTGTTTTCCCGATTCTTTTGCGATAAGATTTTATTGGTATAATTGGTTGTGGACAGGTGAATTATACCATGGAGGCAGGCTTTTGTTTAAGCCGTATGAGAAATGCGGGTGAGCGAACCAGTTTGCCTGCCTGGATTTACGGGGCGAATGTGGCTCAGGTGAAAAAAGATTCTATTATGATAAAAAGAATATTAAATTTCATGATTCTGATCTCAATTATTGTTAGCTGTAAATCTGTACCTTACTTACATTATCAGTCAGAAGCATCAACTAAGAGAATTTTAGAGAAAAAAGAATCTAAATTAGAATGGATTAATTATAATCAGACAGATTCTAATGCTTATGCTGTTCTCATTGGAAAAGATTTTATTTCAGAATCGAAAGAAAATTATATTCTGTTTGCTCCCCAAAAGGATTCTGTCCTTAGTGGTGTTGCAAATTGGGATAAATCCGATAAATGGGAAACAATCCAATTTCCTTTAGGTGTTTATTTTAACCCAAATGAAGCAAATTTATTCATAAAGGAGTTAAAAAGATTAATAAATAATTGGCCGAATAAACATAATGAAAGTCAAAGCTATTTTTCCTATTTTACAAATATAATGTCACAAGCAACTTTACAACTTTACACTCAAAAAATAAGTGATGACGATGGATTTAAGGCTTATATTTTATTTAAAGGATTTTCTACTAGAAAAATCTTCGCTTCACAATCGAAAGAAAGTAAAGTGGTTTCCAAAATCTCAGAAAATGAAGAAAAAATTATGGACAAACAAATAATTATAATAATCCAGAAAAAAGAATCTCTTGAATTCCTAGTAACTTTTTTTGAAACCGCCTTATCAAAATTATCAAGTTTATAGTTTTATGAACTAAGAAAGCTGAGCGTTATCGAGATCGACGAGAAGACGTCTATGCTTTCTGAGATCACAAAAAAGCAGAAAGATATTTTTAAGGCGTTTAAAATTTCACTTCCCGTAACGACATAGTATAATTTTTTGCGGAAATTAGGTTACTATTTTTGGGCTTAAGTTGACTTAAGCCCATTCCACCTAAAGGCAGGCAGGCTATCCGACGATACGGATTATATTCCTCTCGGATAAGAGGAAAGTGGGCTGAAATGCCGTCTGTAGCCGAGCGGAACCCTTAAAGGGTGGAAACAGGCTCAGGCTCCTCTCAATATAATATTTCCCCCATGCTATTCGGCTTCATTGTCAGTGTCTTTTTGCTGCCGTCAGACATCACAACTGCCTTCTCCACTTCTGAATCTCCTGTATTCAAAAGAAACACTCTGTCATGCAACTCGGCAGCATATACCCCGTCTATCACACCGTCTGCCACATGATATCCATGCTTTGCCAGGAATGCTGTAATTGGGTCGAATATATTCTTTTGACAGAAGCCCGCATCCTTTTTCAATTCGCCGGGAATGTACAGGCTGAAGCCTTTCCCCACTACTTTTTCCCCGCCTGACAAATTGAAAAGCTTATCTCCATAGCTTTCATCATATTCTGCACAACGGAGATCGCTTAGGTTATACCCTATCAGCACTCCGCCTTGCATGACCCATTCAGTAAGTGCATCAAGGGTCTTCTTTTTATATATCTCCCCGCCGCAGATCATGACATATTTTATCTCATTCAGAATACCATCGTTTATGGTCAGGTCGTCAATAAACCTGTAATCGGTATAATCTCTCAGATTCATATAAATTGTATAATCCGTTGAATTTTTCAGAACCCATCCTGCCCTTGCTTTCTCTAATGTTATGGATGTATCGGGATACATCACCCCGATATGCTTGCGCGGTTTGCCGGTATACAGGTATTTAAGGTTATCAATAAAAAGATCCGCTTTCTCTTCTTTATCAAATATGTTTCCTTCATAAAAATGAAGTTCCTCTGCTCCTGACGCAGTGGCGTTGTATATGCGGCATACCACTCCTTTTTCCGTTATCATCCCTGCAGGTTCAAATCCGAAGTATGCATTGTAATGCTTGCCTGCCGATGATACCCAGTTTGTAATAACAAAATTCAAAGGATAATAAGAAGCCTCATTCGTTATCCTCACCCCGCCCCTGTGTTTTGCGCACACCTTGCACTGCTGCGCAAATTCCGAACCATGGGACGGCGAGGCATCACCGCCTGTACAAAGATAGATGGGTATGTCGGGGAAGTATTTTCTTGTGACCCCCATCCAGAAACTAGAATAATCAGTCATGGACTGCCTGTACCAGTCTATGAAGTCCAGCCACCTCCGCCTGCTGTAAATATCATCAATTGTATATTCCCCTTCACCAGTAAACTCATCGACACGGAAGCCGTCAATCTTATCGATAGATACCTCAGGCATTTCCACAGCCTCTACCGCAGGAAACCTCGTACCCCACCATTCATTCAACTTGCCTATGTCCCCGAACTTTGACAGCATCTTTTCTTTGAAATCCTGTCTTGCAAACCGGTCGCCGCACCAGTACCCTGAGTGCGAGTGGTACAGACCGTGAATCTGTGTCGGCCAGTTGCCGTGCCATACAGGATATATGGGCTCCCCGAAATCTCCTGTTATCCCTAAGATCACAGCTTCAAGCACGTCTTTATCGCCATAGTGTTCAGCTATCTTGCTTATGAAGCGTTCTATGTACCAGCGGAATCTTTCATCCCATATGCTCTGCACGCCGCTCTCAATATTGTGCTCCAGGCACTTCAAGCCTTTATAATCCGAGCTCTCTCTATACCAGCCGGGAAGCGAATATGTGGGTCCTGCTATCAGGAAAGGCACCCATTTGAGACCTGCTTTTTTCAAGATACTGACCTCTTGATCCCATTTATCAAAGCACCAGAAATCTTTACCCTTGCCTTCGACAGTTTTCCATGTCACATACTGCTCCACGCTTGTATATCCGATATTTTTAATACGCCGTGCCTTCTCCTCGGTCAAACCGCCTGATTCATGAGAAGGATCGCCCACTCCCATGCACAGTCTGAAATTCTTATCTGCATGGGCACTTATGTTATCAAGTTTGTCATGCCATTTATTATCAGGTACCGCTTCTTTCTTGGTATCATTGATATTATCACTGGTTTCTGCTTCTGGGACATCCACATCCCTGGCGCACCGGAACCCGACACTCATCAGTCCCTGTCCGCCTAGAACCTGCCTGCGCCTGCTCACCCTCAAATCGGAAGCGCTGCTGTAGTAGCATCCGCCGCGGCATATTATGGAACCACCCCATGCCTCCTTATGCTTTTCCGACTCACGGTCCATATTTTTATAATCATAAAACCAGTCGCTGCACCATTCCCACCGCCGATGGCTGTGCCCTCCATGGCGCCATCGGCACTAAAGCATCCGTGCTTGTCGCATTCCCGTTCATGTCATAGAGGCCGTATCCGTTTGCCTCATAGCTTCCAACAGGAGATGTGTATTTATACCCGTCAGAAGTGTAAAAATCATTCCATGGATAATCGGTATTCCTGTCAGCATAGTTGGCTTTTGTTCCATCAGGCTCCTCATCATTCCAGGGGTATAGCGGATGCTCGTTGCCACCGCAAGCGGCATACTCCCATTCTTCTTCAGACGCCAGGCGCTTCCCTGCCCATTTTGCATAAGCAGCAGCATCTTGTACCGAAACGTTTACCGCAGGGTGACTGGGATAATTGATAAAATAGTCAGGTATTTCCTTCCAGGGCGGATTCTCAGGGTATTTATTTTTGGTTTCATCACAGAATAGCTTGTATTCGCGGTTGGTTACCAGGCATTTGTCCATGTAAAAGCTTTTAACAGCAACCTTATGGACAGGTCTTTCCTCTGAGTAGCCGTTTTCGCTTCCCATGAGGAATTCTCCCCCAGGTATCAATGCCATTTCCTTGCCATCTTTTGCAACAACCCTGTCTTCCTTGCATGTATTCATTTTATATAACCTCCAGAGCCATAAATATTAATCATTTATATCACTATTAACTATCCCTCATCGTAGAAACAAATGCGGAGGAAATCATCATTCAACAAGGGTATCCGTTTGAAGTGAAAATTAAAACTGAAACAATTCAAGGGGTCATATTAACCTTGATACTTTGTGCGTTTCAAATGCAGCCAAAGCGTAAACTTACAAGCGAAGGATTTGAAAAGACCTTTGCGCTCTATTACCTTAGCCGCTTCGCCTTGATTCAATATCTGGATGGCGCCATCGGTATTATGGGGGAAACACGGATTATAGACTTTGCAACCCCCGGTCAAAATTATGGGAGAAAAGTTTTCAGTTCATGCATGAGGTTCAGGCTAAAGGAGCATTGCATTAACCGATTCAGTAATTCTCAATTGTTAAGCTCTTCAACTATCTCTCTCACCAATCCAGCGGTTATACATTATAACCTCTTTATCCGGTTTTCTTACCCGCTCAGCGGCCTCCCGACTCTTGTCTTTCTCGCTTAAAAGAGTAATCTCTCCCGGATACCCGGTCACGATAAGGACAATAAGCGTATAATCCTGGGGGATACCCAGCGCTTCTTTGATGGGAACGGGCTTAAAACCCGCAATCGGATGGGCGATAAGCCCCTCCTTCACTGCCTGAAGGATTAAATTTTCCGCCGCGAGACCCAGGTCAAACAGCGCGTAATTCCTGTTGTCGTTCAACTGGCAGTCGAGTTCATTTTTTGTCGTAAAAAGAAATATGAGGGGGCTCTGCTTTACCCAGTAATTTCCCTCGGGAAGGTTTGCCTTTATTATATCAAGGCTATCCTGGCTGTTCGTAACGATTATTCGCCAGGGCTGGTTGTTAAAGCAGGAGGGGGCATAGGTGGCGGCTTTTAAAAGCCGGTTGATAACCTCTTCCGGAATCGGTGTGGCCTGTAATGCACGTTTTGCCCTTCTTTCGTCTATTTCTCTAATCAATCCTTCCATACAATTTTTCTCTTTCTCCACTTTAACCTTCTTTGGCTGCAATCTCCAAGGTCGCAACCAGGTCTTTCGGCTCCAGCCTGAAAACTGACCCTTTCCCTTCGTAAAAACCATGGGCTTTTATAAGATGAATATGAAGGTCCGAGTAGATAATTTCCCTCCTTATCCTTAAGTTCCTGACGGTTATATTTGTTTTCTGAAATATGCCCGGATGGCCGAAGGGGCAGGGCAGTTTGCCCCGGACACTGTCCACCCGGACCTCATAGTGCGGGTCGACCCGTGTGAATTCTCCTAAGCCGGCCATGCCGCTCTCCCGCAGTTCTTCCATCCGGGCTGCGATGGCTTCATGGGTCAGGTCCATACGTTTAACCTCTGCATCATCCTCAGTGAGTATATCGATTAAATTCCGGCTGTCTTTTCCGAGAAAACCTTCAAGGGAAATTACCCCGGGTTTCATGTTGCCCTGGGCTTTTTGTAAGTCAGGAGCCTGTTTCATTGACCACTCCTTTACGATGAACGTATTACGCAAACTTATCAAAATAAATAAGCTCTTTTGGAACCCCTTTTTCGGTCAGCACTTTGACACATGCATCGATCATACCCGGGCTTCCGCAGAGATATGCCTCAATCTTGTCACTCGTTGTTATATGCCGGGCTACCACTTCCGTTATCAATCCCGTTTCACCGTCCCAACTGCTTCCCTCCTCCGGATTGGAAAGAGCTGGAATAAATTTAAAATTTGGAAGCTTCTTTTCAAGCTCTCTCATCTCTTCCACGAGGAAAAGATCTTGCTGTGTCCGGGCGCCGAAAAAGTAGGTCACTTTGCGCATATTACCTTTTTCGGCCATATTCAGAAGAATTGACTTTATCGGCGCCATGCCGGAACCGCCGGCAATACAGACTATATCCCGCTCCGTATCCCGGAGAAAAAACTCACCGTACGGACCATTTATGGTTACTTCATCTCCCTCTTTGAGGTAGTTATGCACATAAGTGGTGCAGATCCCATTGGGAA
>JBFMGN010000156.1:3297-7107 GCA_040752435.1 Spirochaetota bacterium | reverse complement strand
GGACAAGGAACGCGGCAAAATAATGTCAGGCTGAGAGAAATGATTAGATGGCGCGACCAGTGCAGTCTTATTAACCGAACGTTGGGTTAATTTCATGGAATTGATTTGAAAAAAAATAAAACTTGACCAACTTATCTGGTCAATAGTATACTATTTGTATGGAAGTTCGGGATGTAAGCATTTATGAAGCAAAAACGCATTTCTCCCGGTTGTTGCGGGAAGTGGAGGCAGGAGAGGAAATAATAATCCGGAGAGGAAAAAAGGCAATCGCCAAAATAATTTCCGTATCGGAAGGAAATCATGCTTCGATTCCGGATACCGCGAAGGGAGACGTTTGGATGGCCGCCGATTTTAACGAACCTCTCGAGGAATTTTCCGATTACGTTACATGAAAATCCTCCTGGACACACAAATAGCCATATGGTGGAACACCGATTCCTCAAGGATCAGCCCTGAAGCAAAAGAACTTATCTCGGATGCGTCCATCGAAAAATATGTCAGCCACGCGAGTTTATGGGAAATGGCGGTAAAAATCAGGATTGGGAAACTTAAAATACTTCCCAATCTCGCCGCGTTTGTCGATAAAAAAATAAAAAACAACGGAATGAAACTGCTGCCTATAGACGAGCAAGCCATATACGCAACCCAAACCCTCGAACTTCATCACCAAGACCCCTTCGACCGGCTTATTATCGCCCAGGCTTTGGTCGAAACCATTCCGGTCATAACCTCGGATGCAATATGGAAACGATACCCGATCCGCGTGCTGCCCTAAAGCCCGCATCGGCGTAGTTCGCTTTACCATTGGATGGACCTACCTGCAACGTTACCTCCCCAGCTATACCATTATTCGTCTTAGAAGAATTAAAAGGGAAGGAGGTTGAAGTAATAATCCTTCCTCATGTAAATAAAGAAGTAAAAGAAATATAGCAAAAAGCGGTTTGGAAGAAACTATTTTGTATATTTAGTATGTTTACGAATATAAAACGGACTCTCCTACCGGACAGACGATAGACCAATCCCTACGAAAGGATAGATTGAGAAAAGTTTAGTTCAGGATGGCAGGCTCTAAACCCGGCGGAGAGCGACCGATTTTATGGGTATGGAACAGCACCCTTCCCTTGAATGACTCATAACGGATTTTCTTCAAGCTTACCGGTGGTCTGGCAATATATTCAGCCAGGCTGCTTTGAGTTTTTCTATCTAAAATGCGTACAGAATGATCGATACTAAAGCCGGAATGCTTCCACGAAAGTAGGTTTCGGGCGAAGTGCTCATTAATGAGCTCTTTCTCTATAAAAAGCCGGATCAAACTGACGGTGCGGCAACTGTAACAGGACTTCTTGAGTCAGGTGCTCTGCAGAAAAAAGTGTCCGTTTCTGAGAACAAGCTCTTTGCCCTCCAGGTTGAACTCGTTCCGGTACTGTATAGGAAACGGCGATCCTGTCCTGGCTCCCTGAAAGAGGTTCCCGGCCAAAGCCTATGTACTCCTTTCCTGACCGCTCGATACTCGTCTTAAGCCCTGAAAAAGCCCCGCAGGCGATGAAGGCGATGTCCTGGGTAGACACCATCGCCTTGGGAGCGTAGTCGGAATGGGTATACTCGAGTGATACCGGCATCTCGATGGACTCTAGCATTTTAAGCAGCTCTCGCTGCACCCCGAGGCCGGAAACGTTCTTGGTGGTCCCTGCCCCGGCGAACACGGCGTTATTCTGGCCCGAGGAAAGCTTGTCAAACTCATCCAGGCATACCACTCCGATGGCCGCCAGGGCCAGGTTCATATCGGCCGCGTAGAGCAGCCGGATAAGGATCGAGTTCACGTCCTGGCCGACATAACCGGTTTCCGAAAAGCCGGTCATATCCACCACCACGGTGGGCAGTTCCATAATATCCCGGAAGAGTATCTCCACCAGGTAGGTCTTGCCGCATCCCGTGGGGCCTACGAAAAGCATGTTGGTCTTCGGCGGCAGGAGCTCTCTCCCCTTTGACCGGAGATAAACTCCGTGCAGCCTCGATATATGCCGGTAGGTGTGGAGGCAGATGGCCCTGACCGCCCGTTCCTGCCCCACATCCGCAACTGCGGATGTGGCTCTTGATTTCACGCGGGGTGAGCAGGGGGATGTTTTTCACGAATAAGGCGGTTTGCCTTTCGTGCTTCTCCCCATTCATCCTCAACAGGTTTTCGGAGATAATTTTCAGGCTCCTGGCGATAAGGTACCTTTCCTCAGTGGGAAGCGTAAGTGGGCGAGAACCAACAAGGAGCCGCGCCCGCCGTGACCTACCATTCCTCTATACCAGATACCACTTCAAGGAATAATAGCCTGAACTCCGAAGATGAATGAAATAGGATATAAAATATTGTTGAATTATATAAAAAAATTATAAATTTCGCTTAAAAAAGGCTTGAAATCTCCCTAAAATCCCTTATAATTCATCCAGATGAAGGGTAGTATCGGAAGTATACCACTAACCACTTTTACGGCTAAATTAGCTGGTAACCCCAAAGAAGACCGGCCAATGAGCAGCGAGGATATCAATAAACCACTTTATGTGCAAATACAGGAATACATTGCAGAGCTGATCCTCTCGGGAAAGCTGGCGCCAGAGACAAAGATAAACTCTGAACGCGAGTTCAGTGATGACCTGGGGGTCAGCCGGATGACGGTACATAGAGCGATCACCGAGCTGGTTAACGAAGGGTTACTGGAACGCCGCCATGGATCGGGTACCTATGTCGCAAAACCGAAGATCACTTATGAAGCCCGGGAAATGGTCAGCTATACCAAGGCTATAGAAAGCAGGAAAATCACTACGGCCAGCCAGTTGCTCGAATTGGGCGAGGTTCCCGCCAGTCGCCGCCTGGCGGAACAACTTGAAGTTGAAATCGGGCATCCGCTTTATCGCGTGTTGATCCTGCGTTTCGCCAACCGCGTTCCAGTGGTATTGGAAAGGGATTATTTTTCGTGTTTGCGTTGTCCGGATCTCCAGGAGTGGGACCTGGAAAAAAACAACATCCCTGACCTTCTTAAGACAGCTTATGGAGCCAGGTTTTCCCGGATCGTGCAGATGTTTGAGGCGGTTACGGCCAATGAGACCGTGGCCAAACAGCTCAGGGTCGAAGAAGGGTTCCCCTTGATCATGCTGACCAGGCTTATCTATAACGCCGAAGATAACAAGCCTCTGGTGTTTTCAATGGATTTTCTACGCAGCGATTATGCCCGCATTCAAAGCGAGATTACCTTATAAGGAGGAAAGTGCTTATGGTAGAAAAGAATAGCACAGCTTCCGGGGAAGAGCGCAAGCTTTACGCGCGCAAATCCTCCGGGCTCGTCAGGACCATCGGTGTTTACGGCGCCATGGTCTTCGGTGTCCACTGTATCAGTCTTTCTTCATCCGGGTTAATACCATTCTCCTGGGTGGCAGGGGTGTGGCCTGGAAGCAGTATCATCGGCGTGCTCACCGTGGCTATGTTCTTCTGTCTTTTCCATGCTTACACCTATGCCACGATTGGAGCCACCATGCCCCGTTCGGCCGCCGATTATACTCTGGCCAGCCGGACCCTAAGCGCGCCCCTGGCGTTTGCAGCGAGTTGGACTCTGGTAATCTTCAGCGCTATGGTCGCCGGGTCTCTCATTGCCTGGATTCCTAAAACGGCGGTCCCAACCCTTTTTAAGACCATGGGAATCGTGCTGGGAAACGAGGGAATGCTGAAAATCGCGGACTGGTCTGTCACGGTGCCAGGGATCATCATCATCGGCACCATTGGAACGGTGGTGACCTTCGGTACCATGATCCTCCCCACCCGCACGA
>JBFMGN010000156.1:0-3287 GCA_040752435.1 Spirochaetota bacterium | reverse complement strand
GCATCCTTGAAGTGGGATTCATCCTGGGATTGGTGGCCTGGGCGGTCATTTATTTCCAACTCGTTTCCCCCCCCTCCGGCGCCTTCCCTGCCGCCTGGGATAAGTTCATGGGTGCGGGCAGCTATGAATCCCGCATCGCGCTTGCCAAGGCAAACGGCATGGTTACCAATCCCAATGTCGCCCTCATGACCCTGGCCGGTTTGATCATGGGGTTCTGGATCTTTTACGGCTACTATATTCCGACTTTCTTCGCCGGTGAGGTCAAACAAGCGGAATCGACACTTATCGCCGGAAGCTGGTCTTCGTTGATCGTCACCTGGGCGATCTTTGTCGGCGCCGCCGTCCTCCTGCAGCGCCTGGTGCCGCTGGAATGGATCGCGGCGGAAAGCTACTTGAGCAACATCGGCTATGAAGGGGGTGCGATGCCCTGGATCATTTTCTATGCCGCCATCATGAAACCCAGCTTCCCCTTGTTGCTGATCGTGACGATCGGCTGGATCTACACCCTGATCAACCTGGCACAGACCTATTTCTTCTATTGCAGCCGCATCATTTTCGCCTGGTCCTTCGACCGCCTGATCCCGGAAAAGGTCTGCTATATTCATCCTAAGCTGCGCAGCCCCATTATCGCCATTGTCATCATTGCCCTCATCGCCGAGCTTGGCGTCATCGACGCCGCTACAGGAGGCGTGATGGGCGCCCAGCTCAATTTCGTATTCTTCGCCGTGTGCACCCAGCTGGTGCCGGTCTTCGCCATTACCATGTTCCCGTTCCTTAAACCCGACCTGTTCGAGAACGCCAGCGGCTTTGTGCGCCGCAAAATCGGCAAGGTGCCGGTGATCACCATCGTCGGCTTTATTACCTTGGCCTATCTGGTCTGGATGTTGGTCGCTTCTTTCCTGTTCCCGGCCGTGGGGGGACGGATCGGCCCGGGGACACTGGGCACATTAGCCGGCTTCATCATCAGCGGGATCATTGTTTTCTACATCGCCCGTGCCGTTCGTCTGAACAGGGAAGGTATCGATATCAATTGGACTTTCCAATCCATCCCGCCCGTCTAGAGTTCCAGCATTCATGCTTCTTGGTCTTGAGGGGGAGTTTCCGCTCCCCCTCAAGATCGGTATAGAGTGAGTATCTGTTTTTAAGCCGAAAACCGACCCTCTTCATCAGGAGAGAGATTTAATGTTTGGAAAGTCGATCAAAGGCGCAAAGATCACCAGGATCTTATATGGCTCAGATTTCCATGGCTCGGAAGCCGTCTTTCGAAAATTCCTGGCGGCCGGAATACAGTATAGAGCGGATATCTTGATCGTGGGGGGCGATGTCACCGGAAAGGCGATGGTACCCATCATCCACCTGGGAGGCGGAAGGTATGTCGGTTATGTATTCGGACGTAAGGAAGAGGCGTCGACTCCCGAGGAGCTGGCGAGGGTTAAAAGGATCGTGAACAACGTGGGATTCTATCCGATTGCGATTGAAAAAGATGAGGCTAATGAACTGGAGAAGAATCCAGATTTAATGGCGAAGCGTTTTGCGGCTGAAATGTGCCAGCGTATACGGGAATGGATGAGATTGGCGGAAGAGAAGCTCGTACCGCAACATATCCAGTTGTTTTTCATGCCGGGCAATGATGACCTCAACCTGATCGACGAGGTGATCGCGGAGTTCCAAGATGTCCGGAATCCGGATATGAAGCATTTTATCATCGGGGACGAGTATGAGCTTGTCGGCAATTCCAATTCGAATATGACTCCCTGGGCCTGCCCCCGGGATATCGAGGAAGATGAACTGGAGAAGAAGCTGGCCGAACTGGAACATCTGATCCAAGATCCTGGACACACTATTGCTGTTCTTCATGTACCGCCTTTTCAGTCCGGCCTGGACACCTGCCCCGAATTAGACGGTAATCTGAAAATTATCACTCACGGAGGCCAAGTGCTGATGAAATCCGCGGGCTCCACCGCAGTCAAAGCTTTTATCGAGAGGGTTTCTCCCATGTTGGCGTTACACGGCCATATCCACGAATCACCGGGTCATGTACGAATAGGGCGTACCTTAGCCATAAACGCCGGCAGCGAATACGCCGAGGGTATTCTGAAAGCCGCGATCATCAATCTGCAGGATGGGGGCGTAAAGGGCCATCTATTGGTATCCGGTTGAGATAGAAGAAGAAAGGTGGAGTATGGGTATTTATGGCGAAATCCGGGAGGATTTCTTTGCCGAGCGGACACGGATCTTGAATGCTTTCAGCGAGGAGCGGAATAAGAAGGTCGTCATACGCCTGATCGGTGCACTGGCCTTTCGCACCCATTGCCCTCAGTTCGGATATATACAGGACGAGCTTGGACGTGAGTTTACGGACATCGACTTCGCTTCCTATCCCCGTTTTTTAAATGACATCACCCGGGTTCTGATCGAACTGGGGTACAAGGAAGATAAAACCGTAACCCAGTTGTTCAGCGATTCGCGCCTGCTGTTTCACGATACGGTCTATAAACGCCACATTGATATTTTTTTCAATGCCCTGGTATTTTGCCATTCCGTACCTTTTGCCGGCAGGTTGGAGGTTGAAGAGCTGACTTTGCCGCTGGCGGAGCTGTTGCTGGAGAAAATGCAGATCAGCAAGATCAATGAAAAGGATTTAATCGATACGATCATGTTGCTGCGGGAGCATTCGATCGGAGACACGGACCGGGAGACGATCAACGCAGAGATCATTACCCGTCTCTTGGCTAACGACTGGGGATTTTGGCGCACCGTCACCGGCAATCTGGAGCTGGTGAATAGGGAGCTCACCCATTACAGTCGCCTGAGCGAGGAGGATCGCCAAGTCGTTGGTGAACGCATCAGGGATCTGCAAGAACGGATTCAGGCGCGCCCCAAGACCTGGCGCTGGAAACTCCGCGCCGCAATTGGTGAACGGGTGAAATGGTACCGGGACGTAGAGGAATTGATCGATCGCTAATGAGGAGCTGAGTGAGTATGAGACCTGTCAGTGATTTTATAGTTCCCTGGGTGAAGGAATCTGAGCCCTACAGCGCCAAGCATATGGACATCGCCTGGGAAAAAATCCAGAGGTGGTCCGAATGATGTCCAATGAGAATCTGCTGCCGCCTTCCCGGCGCGTGCTTGAGGCGGAATGATAGGAAAAATAATCCAGGATGTCAATGCCTTAAAAAAGGGAAAGTGTGGTTTTTTTGAGCGATCCGTAGAAAAACCTCTGAATGGGAACACAATGCCGACCGAAATATAGCAAAAAGCGGTTTGCAAAAAACTATTTTGTATAT
>JBFMGN010000155.1:0-7107 GCA_040752435.1 Spirochaetota bacterium | reverse complement strand
ATAGCGGGGCCGATCCGGGCTGCGGACTATACGGAGGCGTGGTCCCCGCTGCTGAAGGCCAGGCTCGGAATACCATCTTTCGCCGATGTCTGTATTTCGACGGGCTTTAAAGACCTGGCCGCGGCCGACTATGTTGTTCGTATCGCAGACGGGCTTGAAAGCCTGGCAGTGCATACATCCGGCGCGGCAGGGGAATGGTATTCCTTCTCCGATCTGTTACATGCCCTCGCTATAACGGGTACCTCCCCAGCGGGAACTGATCTCCTCCGGGGCCTCGATAATCCGGGAAACCGGGAGAAGGTTATTTCGAGCTACATCGAGCAGACTGCCATACCCGGGGAGGTTTTCTCTACCGATAACGCAGACAGAGCGGTGGCCGTGAAAATGGGGTTTGCACAAAAACTTGCAATGAGTTCTGCCGGAAAGGATGAATGTATACAGACCTATAGAGAAACCCGTCTTTTATCGCCGGGTGTGGGAAGCGCGTGGGCGGATTTTGTCATTCAGGAGATGCTGAATATGACTGGAATGACCGGTTCCGAGCGGGCGGAATATATTCTGGACTCAATCGCTCTTTCCGGGCTTTTGAACCCTGCCGCGGCAATTCACGGGATGGGACCGGGATCTGAGGTGTTTACCAAGGCGCTGTACGCAGGTCTTTATAAAGCCTTTCTTGATACTACCGGGGATCTAACCAAAGCGGGTTCATACGCCGGCTGGGTGTTTGGCTTAACACCTCTTAAGAGTGGGCCGAAAAGCGGAGATATCGTAGCGGAGTTCTTACACATTAATGATCCGGTGAGAAAAGAAGCGTTTTTCTTTAATGGAAGCGCTGAAACCGAGGCTTATTTTTTGAAACGTGCTTTCATTAGGGACTTTAAGGAAATACCCGGAGATTATTACGGGTTTACCCAGGGGGCAAGGGATGAACTGAAGGACTTTGCCGAGTCTTCAAAACCATTCAGGCAGTATATATCCGGACTCGACGGATATTACAGCGATTACCTGTCCCGCGTCCTGGCGGGCAAGGGAATGCTTGAACGACGGGCAGCCTCTGCAGCTATGGGTATAGGCCTGTGGTACGACCCGATGTATACCGCCCGGATGACGGCCCAAGGTCAGGAATATTTGAGCTATCTCTCCTCCCTGGAGAACAACGATGATTTTTTCCGGGAGGCGGGTAAGCTCCTTTCCAGCCGGTATGAAAGCGCCCGTGAAAAAAAAGAGGTTCTTGTTTCCTATCGCGGCCTAATAGGCCGGATGAAAGATTTTTCGGACAAAAAAAGAACCAACCAGTTTAATTATAGAAAATTTATTACGGCCTCCTATTACGGGACGGATAATGACGCCCCGAAATCCGTTGCCGTTTCGGATGCAGCGGCGGAAGACGGCAGTAATGGGTTAGTATACTTCAGCGGCAGTCCGAATGACGAATGGATCAATAACTACCGGCTTGCGCTGCATAATGATGCAATCACCTCAATTAATTTCCTCAATACACGGATCGGCGAGATACGGAAAAACGGGGACCTGGTAGAGGCTGATTCCTTTGCAGCCTATTTCAGCTCCCTGGCGAAGGCCGCCGAAATTTATACAATCCTTCATTCCGGCGGCAGAGCCGACAGCGGACTATGGAATGAGCTTATTGAAAACGGAAAAAACCTTAACACAGACATAAGGGCGGATGTTGAGTGGGAATACGCGGCCAAAGGCAGGGAATTAGGAGTTCTGCAGTCTAAAATAGCGATGAACAGGAGCGAGATCGGGCGGCTCGGCTCTGTATTAGACAGGTTTAACGACACCGCCATACCGGAGGTCCAAAAAACCCTTCCCTACCAGGAAAAGATAAACTTCCTGAAAAATGAGTACAAAGCCCTTGACGGGCAGTGGGATACGCTTACAGCCGGATTCGGAGGCATAAGCGATGAATACAATGAGCGGTATACGCGGGCCAAGGGGAAACTGGCCGGGCTTGATACTGCCCGTTTTAATCTTAACGTGGCGGAGGAGATCCTGGAGTTTGCCTTAAGCGGCTATCTTAAGGGAGGAGATACCACCTGGACGGGCGGCATGGAGACCCAATCGGTGTACGGATCGGACCCGGCTGAAAAGCTTGCCTTTGCACAGGAGAAACACCGGCGGGCTTTAGCGGCGTATGATGCCTTACAGGGACTCTTTTCCGACGACGGTCCCGAAAAACTGTATACAAAAGATGCCGTCTACAAACAGGCTTTCGACGACTATAAGGCCTGCTATAAAAAGTATTTAATGATGGAAAAGATCTCCGGGGTCCTCGCCGCTGCCATAGAAACCCAGCAGAGACGGGTGGATGAACAGCAGGCGAAGGTCGATAAAGACCTTGAGGCTGTTTGGCAGAGCCCTGTTCCGGGTCCTGATCTGCAAAAACAGCTTGAGATCTGGAATGCTTTGTTCGGAGGGATTGGGCTGGGAAACCCCGTCGGGGATATAATTACTTTTACAGGGTATTTTGAAAGTGAAGGCGATCCGTCTGCCAGAAGCTTTCACCAAGACAGGCGGAGGTGGGCGGATGCCATGCTCAGTTTTAAAGAGGGTAAAGATACTTCGGAATTATTCAGAAAATGGGGTCTGGCTTTCAGCTATCTAATGCACAGTCTGTACATGAGCCCGCCGGCCCCGGGAGTAAGGGATCAGGAAAAAAGTGAGGCATTGGAAAGCAACTATATCCCGCTCTCAAATGTTTTTAACCAGCAGCAACTGGTACAATTTGCAAAGAAAAAACTCATTCCAGAGGCGGATACAGGTTATTTAAATGCGCTCCTTTCAGACATAGGAAAGAAAGCCCTGGATGGGATGGGTTCTGAAGAGCGGCGGCTTTTCGATACCTTTGTAATGGCGGCTGTCCTCGGAAGCGCCCGGTTTGGGTCTGATGCCGCAGCCGACCTGAATTTTATGACTGAATCCGGAATCTGTGAGGTATTAAAAGTTTTACAGAAGGCTGTCGGCCCGCACATAGAAGAGCTTACAACCAAGATCCGGCAGAATACCACCGCAGCCTTGAGTATGCATACCCTGGCAATGGCTTTTTCCTGGCTGCCTGGTTTATCGACGTTATTCTTTCAAGTGGAAATTATTTTTTGGGCCATAGTATTGGATGAATCAACGAAAAAAAGAGATCTTGAAGAAATAAGCACGGATATTGGCGGTAATATTGCAGGTAGAAAAGGACGGATTGATGCATCGGCACACTATATTGCCGGAAGCCTCGATGCGTACCGGGAGAGTAACAGCCTGCTGATACAGGCGACCGAGAAACTGAACCGGATGAAATGCACGAAGCAGAACGGGACGGTCAGTACCGCTGAACTGGCAACGGCTGTTATGGAAGCCTTTGGCGTGGAAGGTGAAGCATTGACCATAGGGGATTACCGGCTGGATGGGAGTACGATAAAAAGCTATCTGGATGTTTACGGGAGCGGTTTAAGCGGGGAAGAGCGGCGTGCCTGCACGGACTCCACCAGTATGGTCGGGATATTGAAGGAAAAGACGATTTTCACGCGGGATGCGAGGCGGGAAGTATTAGAGAAGCATATAGCCGTGAAAGAAGGGGAGCAGCGGGAACGGTTGTCGGCCTACGGGGGGACTTACAATGGGTACATCCAAAGTACCGTAACTTTAGACCAGGTTATGGAAGCGGCGGTACAAACGTTTCAGGAGACTGACTATTCAGCCAAAGAGTACCTTGGGGACATGTGGCGCTTAAGCTCATCTTTGCGGGGAGATATCGGGTATACAAACAACGCGGCCTTATCTGATGCGCAGAATGAATTGACGGCGCAGTCCATTCTGAGTTTAAAGGCGATGTACGCTGACCGGCTGGCGAATTACCTGAAAGCCAGGGAGGCGGAGTGGGAGACCATGCTTAAGGATCTGAGGCTGAAACATGCGAGATGGGATGAGACGAACAGAACCATAGTGAGCCGCGGCCGGGCTGAATGGGATAAGGCGGGGAAACGGTTTTTAGCCAAACGGGATAACTGGGCCAAGACCTTTGAGAATGAATACCGGAAAAAGAGCGGGCTGTGGGAGCGGAAGTATCTGTCCCTCGAGCTGAACAAAAAAGCGTGGCTTTCCGGTGCGGCTTCAAAAGCGGTCAATATCGGGTCGCGGTCGGTGTTAAAGGAACTTGGAGTCGAAAGCGAGGCAGGGATCAAGGCAGCATCTGCGCGGATAATAAGCGGATTACAGGTGGAAGTCGCTGAACCGGAAACGATTGTAAGGGAACTGATGGACAGCTCGATGTTCGGGAGCCTGCTCAAGATGGGGGCAGGGATCAACAAGAAGATTGGGAATATCGGCACGGAGATCCTCGCACGGCTGGGCGGGGACGGCTTCGAGACCATATCGGTTTTAAGTAAGGTGCGGGCCTTTGAGAAGATCGGGAAAGAGGAGATAGAGCGGCATATAGCGGAGGTTACTTCAACTACCGCACGCGACGGTTTAGAGCAGGCGAAACAGGCGTTGCTCAAGCAGGTGGAGGCGGCCAACAAAGGGGTGGATCACAACCTGAAAAAGACCTTTATCAATGCGGGCTTTAAGGCGGAAGGAGCGGGCAGCGGTACAGTCTATACGCGCGAGACGATCACCTCCGCCACGGTGGTGGAAGGGGTAAAACGGGAGAGCCACCGGATTGATGGGTATAAATATTTCGTGCCGGAAGTGGAGCTTGACCCTGGGGTGGATTTAAGCGAGGCGAACTTACGAGGGCTGAGCGCCGAAGGGATTTACGCCCTGATGGACAAAGGCATCAAGAGTATGGAATGGCAGATAAAAAAAATGCTGGGGGATGGGAGAAAAAGCATCCTGGAGGAGACCTCGTTCGAGAAGTATGTGGGCAAGGCGCCGGACCTGGTTGAGAGTCCTGATCCAACCAAAGATATACGCGAGAATGTCCGGAAGAATGGGAAAGGATCGGGGGAGCTTGGCAGAGTATTGCTGCAGTTTTATGCCGCTCAGCTTAAAGAAGGGAAAGGGTGGGAAGAGTTCAACACTCCGGTGTACGACCGGAAGTTGTGGGATGACGAAGGGGAATTAATTAAGGCGCCGACTATCCGCGGTATTATCGATGTGGGTATTTCGGCCGCGGCGATGGTTGCCTTTCCGGGAGGCGGCGCTTTACTTGCTTCTACGATGTTCAACCTGGCGGACGACGCGCTGTTTACCATGCTGGAGGTGGGAGACGGACAGATGGCGGCTGGCGAAGGGTTGGCAGCCCTGGGGAAGAAGGCCGCGATGGGGATGGTATCCGCCGGTTTGGGCGTGGTTGGAAAAGCCGCCCAATTCGGAACCGGACTCCCGGGGGTTGTCTCTAGGACTATGTGGACCGGAGTAAGCAGCCTGGGGCGGAATGTTGCGGGCGGGTTACTGAACAGCATCACCTATACAGATGGGAAATTAGGGTTTGATGATAGTGTCATGCGAGAGAGCGTAGTCGGAGGAAACGTCCTGGCGGAGTACGTTGGAGGTATGGCGGGGGCCCTCGTTTCTTCCGGTCTTGGAGCTGCGGCCGGACCAGCCGGCAATAAGTTATTTGGAGGGACGATCTCCCTGGCAGGGAATGCCGCCGGTACAGCGGCCAGGTATGGGTTTCATCTGGGCCGTGCGGCGCTCTACAATGAAGAAGGGCTTAGAGGGAAAGACCTTGCAAAGAAAGCCTTTGATGAGATGGGAGGCGTAACTTTTAACCTAGTGAATCTTGGTGCGATGTTTGACTTAGTCCGGACGGTGAAAGCTGCGAATATGGACGGATACGGCACAGGCGGAAAAGAGGATAGAATACTATCACGGCTAACCGAAACGGCGGAGGCATTATCCGGAACAGGACTGCTTGAGTGGAAAATAACGAGTGGAAGTTCAAGCCTGAACCTTGGGATGGGAGGGATGGACTTAGGCGGTAGCCTCTATAATCTTGGGAAAACCGGGGTATTGTTTGATGCGATAGGAAAGTATGCGAAAGAAAATAACAAAAATACGCAAGCCCTGTTTAAGACGGCCTATGGATATGGAGATTTATCAGCGGAAGACACAGTGTGGAGGCTGTTAAGCGGGAAAGACAGGCTGCACCTGGGGCTTGCGGGTGCTGCCGGAGAGACGGAACTGGACAGGGGAGGGGGGCGCAGTATCTTTATCGGCGATTATGGGGACAGACAGGAAGACATGTTACGTGAAGCACTTACCCTGCAGCATGAAGCGCACAGGAACGGAATCGATGACGGGATACTGGGGCAGAAGGCCGAGACGTATAGAGCGGCGAAAGCGCATACCGAGATAGCGATGCGTCTGCTTGGAAAGCACGGAGTTGGGTTCCTGGACGGGAATCTGATAAATGACATAAATCATTACTTGCAGGGGAGCAAGGTCTTTGCCGGGTATGCGGGAGCGAATTATGACAGCAGTGCAGATTACTGGAGGTTGACGAAGGACGGTAAAATAGAGTGGGATGGGAAACTCGATCTGTCTGATTGGAATGGAAACTTGCTTATCGAAGATACAACGGAATCTATGAGCCGGTCACTGGTTCGCTATATAGGGCTGGATAGAGCTCAGGAAATACTAAAGAAGGATCTTTCAGATCTGGATCTGTATGATGATCAAACCCTTAAGGATGTAACCGGATACACCCGGCAGCAACTGAAAGCCTTAGGGGCTGCCTCCAAGATCAGTGTTTATGAAACATTGGCTTTAGAGCAGAAGCAGAAGCTTGCCGGAGAAGCGTTGATGAAGGGCGAGGGGATGAAATGGACAAATAGATGGGAAAATGGAGAAGGGAGATCATTTATGCTGACCGAAAAGGAAGTAGAGGGACAGATTTATATGTCCGACACCTTATTGAAAAATGGGGAGTATGAAAAGTTTACCGTGTCGGCCGATGTATGGCGGCATACAAACAGTTATAGAGGGAAGATAGGCGATGGGAAAAATCAAAGGCTGGATGAAGTCCTGTTCATGAAGCGGGATTTGGACGGCAACGTAATATCGCAGATGATGGTAAACAAGGTGCAGACAGTGGATATCATGCTTAAGGATAAATCCGGCAATAATCTTGATCAATCATACAATCATCCGCTC
>JBFMGN010000154.1:5493-7145 GCA_040752435.1 Spirochaetota bacterium | reverse complement strand
ATGAGGTAATAGTAGAAAACAGTCAAGCAAACTCAATAAAAAAACCCCGCCGCGGAGGACGGGGTTTTTGGGCTTTTAAAAATGGGATAGCAAAAGTGTTAATATTCCTTGCTGAACTGGGAGTAGACGTACTGGTTTTCCATCGGGTGAAAGATATAGCCTTTTACCCAGTCTTTGAAGTAACGGTTGCCCACCGGCTGGTGCTGAACGATTCCGATATTGTCTTCCAGCCAGATGTCCTGCAAACGATAGTACATCTGTTTTCTCTTGGCCGGGTCGAGCTCCACTGCCGCCTGTTCGATGAGTTGGTCGGCTTCCGGGTTATTGTATCCGGAGCGGCCGCCGTACAGGCCCTTGGAGTACATGTAAGGGTTGGCGAAGTTATCCGGGTCCGGGTAGTCGGCTCCCCACCCGATGTAATAGATAGACAACCGTCGCTGTCTCTGGAGGTCGACATAGGTGGCCCATTCAACCCCGCGCACAGTTACCTTGAACTTGGGATTGATGGACATGAGGTTTTCAGCCAGCATCTTCATGGAAGCTTCCCGTACTTCATTGCCGGTGTTATACAGCAGATCGACCTGGAAGCCTTTTTCCCATACTTGCCCTTTCCAGGCTTTTTTCAAATATTCCTCCGCCTTTTTAAGGTCGAAGGGCGGACGTTTTTTTACGAGATCCGGGTTATAGTACGGAAGACCTTCTACAATCGGGGTAATAACATCCGCGCCGCTGCCCTTAAGAATGTCTTTTAAATATACAGCCTGGTTCCAGGCGTGAATGAAGGCCATACGAACGTCCTTGTCTGCAAAAAAATCCGGGGATATACCCTTTCCATCGAGTTTCCCGGAGAAAATGTACGGGTTGTCCTGAGCATTGATCTGCATGTTAAAGTTGATGGCACGGACACCTAGCTCTTTCAGGTTTTTGATTACTATTAAGCCGGGTTCTTTGTCCATCTCTTCGTAGTACATTGGATCAACCTGGACCGAATCTACATCCCCCTGGAGCAGGGCAAGTTTGCGGGTTGACCACTCTTCAATGACGCGGTATATGGCTTTCTTCATAGCCGGTTTCTTGCCCCAGTAGTCTTCGTTTCTTACCAGAACGCACTCCGTGCCTTTTTCCCATCTGTCCAATTTGAAGGGTCCGGTCCCGGAGGCCTTATCGTAGAGTTTTTCCTGTCCTTCAGGCGGAGCGTTGAAATTCTGCCAGGCGGCCTCTGTTCCATCCCAGTCCCCGTTTTTGATGGCGAAATCCTTATCGATAATCGAAGCCCAGTAGCCGGTGAGGACCGACAGGAACGGCGGGAAGGGTTTGAGCAGCTTGATTACCACGTAATCCCCGTCAACGGTGATGGCTTTTGCAAGGTCGGAAAATTTCACGGCGATGTTGCCGTCATCATCCCTGGAGCTTTGAAGCCCGAAAAGGGGCATGTAAAACATCCACATCGGCCCGCCGTCAGGATCCGTTATCATATGGCGCAGTAAGGAGTAGCGAACCACTTCGGGTGTCAAAGCATTCCCGCTGTGGAACTTAACACCTTTGCGGATTTTAAAGCGGTAGGTTGTACCGTCTTTACTGATACCGCCGTTTTCAACCGTGGGAATCTGCTCAGCCAGGACAGGCACAAACTTGTCCGTCGCGCTGCCGTC
>JBFMGN010000154.1:794-5483 GCA_040752435.1 Spirochaetota bacterium | reverse complement strand
CGTCGAAGTAAACCAACGTTTCGTAGATGTTTTGAATAATACCGCCGGAAGCATTATCATACGCTTTGGCCGGATCAAGGCTGTCGGCATCCCCATAGCTGGCATAAATAAAGGTATCGGGGTTTTTGATAACCTTCGCCTCCGGAGCTTCCTTTTTAGGCGCTTCGACTGGTGCTTCAACTTTCTTTTCTTCCGGCTTGGGCGCCTCTTTTTTCCCGCCGGCGAAAGCGGAAAAAGCAACCAGCACCAATAGTGTCAGTAGTACGATCACGATTTTTTTCATGATTCCTCCTAATATTAAAAAATTTTTTTACTCCACTGCCTGCAAACCGCAGTGGTTTTATGATTGTATCTCCCAGCCCTCTAGTATTTCCGCTTTATTATATTCTGTCAAGAAAAAAAATTGCAGAGTGTATGGTCAATAAGGGGGTTGTTGCCCCCGGATAATCACATCTGATGCGGCCGGATGCCGGGCGTAAAGAAGAATTATTCAGTCTTTTCGTATAGTTATACGAATTTATCCTTTAAAACCGCTTGAGCAGGAATCTAATGGTATATTTATAAACTTCCACCTTCACACCAGGCCGGCAAAGGGAGAACAGACCGTCTTATCATACCGGTATCCATTTAAGAAAAATAAATTCCAGCTATCAGGATGACAGGTATTGGGAGATTGCATCCGCAATTGTATGGACAGTCGAGCGTCTTTTTTTATCGTTTGTTTCCAGAAGAGTCATCCGGAAACCCTGCAAGTCCGAACAGAAGCCTGTTAACGGAACGACGCATATTCCGGTGGCGCCCATAAGGTAGTATACAAACCGCTTATCCGGAGCAATGCCTTCCGTTATACTTTTTACGTATTCTGAGGCCCGTGAATTTTTAATCTGCAATGATTGATGTACGGTTAATACATGCTCATTAAACAGTACGGGGAGGTATAGTGCTCCCTGGGGGAGGGTGACATATATCCCCTCAACCTTCGAAAGTATTTCAACGGCCTCCCTGGCTCTTTGTTCGAAGAGCGTGTTTCGCCTTTTAAGGTGTTCCTTGTAGCGCGGGTCTGAAACAACGTGGGGAATCGCCATCTGGGGCAGGGCTGTGGAACATACTTCCAGCCGTTTTGCATCTATAAGGGATTTGATAAAAGCCCTGAAGTTGGGGTCTTTATTCTGGTTGAAAACTTCCATCCAGCCGCACCGGGCTCCGGGCCAGGGGAACTCCTTTGAAATACTCCGCAGGGCAATCCCCGGCACTTCCCCGATTACTTCACTTAAATGAAGTGTTTTTGCGCCATTAAATACAACATGGGCGTAGGTTTCATCACAGAGAATAAAAAGGTCATATTTTTCGGCAATTTTAATGATAGCGCGTAGAACAGCCTCCGGGTAGACCGCCCCCGTCGGGTTGTCAGGATTAATCAATAATATTCCTGCGATGGAATCGTTGTACCTTATCTTGTTTTCCAGGTCATCAAGGTTGGGCATCCAGGAGTTCCGGTGGTCAAGCAAATAGGTCGGATGGGCATATCCGGAATGAGCCGCCTCAGCCGAAGAGAGAGTAGAGTAGGCGGGGGACGGTCCAATGACCCGTGCTTCCCGTTTCAGGTATGCAAAAAGGGTGGAGACAGCATCGCCCAAACCGTTGAAAAATATGATATCATCCTGGGTAATCCGGCAGCCGCCTCTTTTATTAACCTCTTCCGCCAGGAATGCCCTGGTATTGGGATAACCGGCGGTGGCGACATACCCGTAGGTAGTGTTTTCCGATGCCAATTTAACAACAATGGCCTTTATCCAGCCGGGAACCTCCTCCCCCTTTTGAACAGGGTCTCCGATATTTTCCCAGGTTATCGGAACACCCATCTTCTCAATCCGATCGGCGACTTCGACAATCTCCCGGATTTCATACTTTAATTGATCCGAACCTTCCCACACAATGTTTCTTCGCATGGCTTAAGCTCCTTTCCTGCTTATTACAATTTTACGACAAGGAATAGATACGCCTTTAATTAAAAAAAGGCTTAAGCCTCTTAACCGACTGCAGCCTTTTAGGGGGTAAATTATCTATATCCCCAAAATAAAAAGCCGCAGCCCGGTTGAACTGCGGCTTTCCTATTCCGAATAGTATATCTAACCGCAGGCTGCACCGTATTCGGCTGCCCCCGCGGCGGCTGCGTATTTTTCAGTTGTAAAATCCCGGCTGTATCGGGCGTACATCTTTTTCACGGGATGATTATGAGCGTATCTGAGCTTGAATGTCAATAGGTAGGAGCATCAGCAATTCTCAATTTGGCACGCCATGCAATAACAAATAAGGCGGAAATTCACGTACCTCACTCTAGCGGTGGAAACCGATGCCGTTCGGTACGTGCTTTCCGCCTTTTCTCCCTGGTTTAATGGGCCAAAATTTGTATTGCTAACTGGAGCGTAAGCAAAAAATGAATCACTACGGGCTTACGCCCGTAGTAGCTTCGTTCCGCATGGTACGGCCTTCGGCCGATTGTCGCCCCCTTCGAGGGCGAGAAGTTAGGGCAGGCACATAGGGTAGTATCGCCTTGTCCATGGGCTGATGCCCATGGACAAGGCGATGAACGGAATCAAAGATATTTAAGAGCTGTTTTTTTCGGTGCACCAAATTGAGAACTGCTGAGGAGCATTCTCCCGTATAGAAAAAGCGTAGCTAAAGTAAAATCAAAACCCCATCTCTGGCAGTAATATGCAGTCTAGGGGTATTTGATGATTGTTACAGGTTATGTTCCAGCCGGTTTCGAGGGAGAGATAGTCTGGGTTGAGGTGGATATTCGGCGGGGGATCCCTGGTATCGATATTGTCGGTTTAGCCGATGGGGCTGTTAAGGAAGCCCGTGAAAGGGTCAGGGTGGCCTTAAAAAACAGCGGCTTCATCTTCCCATCCGACCGAATCCTCATTAACCTCTCTCCGGCCGGAGTACGTAAAGAAGGAGCCGCCCTCGATTTATCAATTGCCGTTTCGTTGCTGCATTCCTCCCAGCAGATACCGCCCTTAAAAGAGGCAGACGGATTTCGCCGGGTAATGATTTTGGGTGAGCTTAAATTGTCTGGCGAGGTTCGACCGGTAACGGGGGTTCTGTCTGCCATTGCCTCAGGCTTGAAGCATGGCATAACCCTCTTTCTTGTTCCTATGGAAAACCTGAAAGAAGCGGCTGCCCTGGGAACCGGGGAGGTGTACGGCATAAAAACATTACAAGAAGCCGTGGATGTGCTTAACTTTCTCATTCAGAACCTGAAGCCGGTACAGGCCCATGGTATTAATCCTCATCAAAAGAGTGAAGGCCGGGATGAACTTGATTTTGCGGAGATTAAAGGACAGGAGTTACTTAAAAGGGCGCTGGAGATTGCCGCGGCAGGATTACATCATGTTTTTATCTTCGGGCCGCCGGGAAGCGGAAAAACCATGGCAGCCAGAAGATTCCCAACGGTAATGCCGGATCTCGACTGGAACGATTCCGTGACAGTCACCCGTATCCATTCTCTGGCGGGCAACCTTTCGCCTGACACAGGGTTGATAAGCCGTCCGCCGTTCAGGTCACCCCATCATTCGGCCTCCCAGGAAGGGCTTATCGGTGGTGGAAGATACGTCAGGCCGGGTGAGGTATCTCTGGCGCATCGCGGGGTTCTTTTTCTCGATGAAGCGACGGAGTTTAAAAAAAACATTTTACAGGCCTTACGGGAACCATTGGAAGACGGGCGGGTCGATATCGCCCGGGCGGGCTCTAATTTCTGGTTTCCGGCCCGCTTTCAGCTTATTCTGGCGGCCAATCCCTGTCCGTGTGGAAATCTAGGCCGGGATGATTCCGTATGTCTGTGCAGCAGTGCCGAAATCCTGGCCTACTGGAAAAAAATCGGCGGAGCCCTGATGGACAGGATTGATATCAGGATTCCTGTAAAACCAGTGCCGGTGGAAGAGCTGCTCCAGGACGGCGGAGAATCCAGTGACAGCATTAAAGGCCGGGTACAACAGGCGGTAGAAATCCAGGCGGAGCGTTTTAAGGGAGAGAGCTTCAATAGAAATTCGCGGATATCACCGGGCAAGCTCAACTATTATTGCCCGCTAGGCAGGGAACCCCGGGAAGTCTTTGCCAGCGCAGTCAAGAAACTATCCCTTTCATCCAGGGCCTGCCATTCCATCCTGAAACTTGCCCGCACAATCGCCGATTTAGAAGCCGCCCATAATATCGGTCCATACCACTTACTCGAAGCCGTACAACATAGAAGATACGGCGACCGGGATTTTTTCTGGCACCAGTTCATGTAACCTTTCTCTCTCTATTGAGGTAACTATTTTTTTCCCCTATACTTGAGGCATGAAAACCGCACGGAACCGCTCCGAATCAGGCGGTGGTCTTGAAAAAGTAATAACCCCTCAAAAGACGGACTTGCCGAAATGCATGCCGCTCGGCCGGGGTCGGTTTCTCGATTTTGAAACCGGAGGCCTTGTAATGGGGATTATTAATTGCACCCCGGATTCTTTTTTCCCCGGCAGCCGGTACTTTACCGCGAAGGCGGCCCTGCTGGCCGCCCGAAAGATGGTTTCTTCCGGTGCGGCTATTCTTGATATCGGCGGTGAATCGAGCCGTCCCGGATCTGATTTTGTCGATGAAGCCGAAGAAACCGCACGGGTTATTCCGGTAATTGAAAAAATACGCCGGGAA
>JBFMGN010000154.1:0-784 GCA_040752435.1 Spirochaetota bacterium | reverse complement strand
CAATCAGTATTGATACCAGACGGGTCTCTGTGGCGGAGAAAGCGCTTAAGGCGGGGGCGGACATGGTTAATGATATTTCCGCCTTACAGGATGATCCCGGCCTGGCGCGTTTTGTTGCGGAAAGACAGGTTCCGGTTGTCCTTATGCATAAACGCGGCAGCCCGAAAGATATGCAGAATAATCCTTACTATGAGGATACTGTACTGGAAATTAAAAGCGAGCTTTCTGAAAGTATCAAGGCGGCCCTTAAGGCCGGGATCGACCCCCACAGAATAATAATAGATCCGGGCATCGGGTTCGGCAAACGGTTGGAAGATAACCTCATCATCCTGAAATATCTAAAAAAATTTAAAGAACTTGGATTCCGTCTCCTGGTCGGCCTATCAAGGAAGTCCTTCTTGGGGAAAATACTGGCCGACCGTCCGGTTGAAGGCCGGTTATCCGGTTCGCTGGCCGCGAATGCCTGGGCGCTATTGGCCGGGGCGGACATTATTCGGACCCACGATGTAGCAGAAACAGTCGATCTGGTTAAGGTAATTCGGGCCATTCAATCGGCCTAACCGGAGAAAAGGCATGAACGTGCTTTCGCAGGCATGGATTTTTAAAGAAATAATAGGGCCGGCTCTTGATGTCATTATACTGGCTTTTCTCATTTATCATACTTATAAAATACTTGTCCAAACGCGGGCGGTTCAGCTTGTAAAAGGGGCATTTCTGGTGGCCCTGGTTTACGCCTTGGCCTTTTTTCTGAAACTCGAGACTCTCTTGTGGCTTATGAACCGGC
>JBFMGN010000153.1:0-7154 GCA_040752435.1 Spirochaetota bacterium | reverse complement strand
TGGCGACTTTCCCCATAATCGCATCCATCTTCCGCTCAATTTTTTCCCGGTTCGGCAGCCAGTTAAGATGACCGCCTGAAATCGGGAGATCATAAGCGCGGTAGGACTGCTTGGGATCCTTATCTACCCCGCTCAAGGCATAAATATCGAGATCGGAACGCATGTTACCGATGATATTCCCCCCCATGTCGGTCTGCTTGATGAATTTATACGATTTTCCTTCTTTCATCCATGCCACGCCTTCCTGCCCGAAGGCAAGGGTGAGTTGTACTTCGGGTGAAAATAACGCCTTCACCACTTCCCAGGCCGCCTTAACATGCGCCTTGCCTTTCTTCTCGGCGACTTTCGATATCCCAAGGCTCGCCCCGCCGTTGTAAAGCTTGCCGAAAGCCGGGACAACGCTCCAGTTATCCGCCCCAAGTTTTTCATCAAGTTCGCCAGCGATCCAGGACGGCTCCCCCAGGAACATTCCCGTTTTACCGGCTTCGAACTCCGCCGCGACATTGGGAGTGATAAAAGAATTGGGATTGATGACACCATCTTTGTATAAATCCCGTAAGAATGTAATTTCTTTTTTAAAGGCATCGTTCTTTAAATATGCTTTAACGGTGGAATAACCTGAGGGCGCCAGATCGAAGTAGTTATCGGCCCCGAAGGCAAAAATCATATTCCCCAGGTTCCAGGTGCTGTCGGCCTCTATGGCGAATCCATAAGTGTCATTCTTTCCGTTTCCATCCGGATCCTGCTTTGTCATGGCATACGCCGCGGTCTTGAATTCATCGATGGTCATCGGCGGCTTAATTCCGAGTTTCCTTAACCAGTCGCTCCGGTAAATGAGAGCCAGTTTCCAGCCTTCCTCTTTGGGAATCATAAAGAACTTACCGCCCGCATTCCAGAGATCTACTATTTCCCGCCGGATCAGACCGTTTTTATACTCCGGCCAGTCATTCAACACCAAATCGGTCATATCCGTGGTGATACCGGCCAGAAGGCAATCCACCGGCCCCCAGTGTTCGAAAACGTCGAAACCCTGGCCGGTTGCGAAATTTTGCAGCATGGCGTTGGGAAAGTTGTCGCCCATTACTGCGTGGACTTCGATGGTGTATTTATTCCCAACTGCCTTTTCCCATGCCGCGGTTAAGATATCCACAGTGCGTGAGTCGCCTAAGATCGGGGAAGGCGCAAACCCGACTGTTACGACAGGTTTCTGACCTGTGCCCGCTTCCTTCTGCCCCCCGGCGAAGAGCGGGAAGCAGAGAAAGGCGGAAAGAATCAGTAACGTTCCAAACCGAAACATTTTTTTAAGAGACTTTTTTTCTTTCCCATCGCGGCCTCCGGCCGCATCTGGACTGGATTGGAAATCTTCGCAAACTGCGAAGAAATTACAGTGGAATAGCATAGTGCAAACCCTCCTTAATTTAATAAAAGTATTGATTGAATCAAATCTATCTTATTCCGGTTTTGCCGGGTTGTCAAGAAAAATTTTCATTTTTTATAATTAATTATGAAAAATAAAAATTTAAATGTATACAAAAAAAGAGTCATTAGTCCCTGTTCCGTATCTGCTTGATTATGTTAACTGTTCGCCGGGCCATTTCAGAGATTCTAACATCTCCGAATCCGGCCACGCACGATTTTATCCGATCGTTTAAGGGCGCCGCCCATTTTTGCGGCAAAGCCTTTGCTCCAAGAACCATTCCCACAATCGAGCCGATAGTGGCGGCATTACAGTCGGTGTCAAAGCCACTGTGAACGGCCAGGCCGACAGACTTTTCAAAGTCCAGTCCGCCGTAAATCAAGCCGAGGCATACAACGGCTGCGTTTGTCATTACCAGGCACCAGTCATAAGAATTTTTTTCATCATATTTCAAGTGCAGTTTGTCGAGCGCCTGTTCCCATGGGGTGCCCGCCCGCTTCCATTCTATGACAGCCCTTATTTCGGCCGACAGCCTGGATTTTTCCGGGATTTGTGAAAGTCCGGTATGAATTATCTCGTTGATATCCCCTGTCACGGCTGCGGCCGAAAGCATGGCGGCAACAAACATTTCGCCGTAGATGCCGTTTTTTACATGTGAAATGCATGCATCTCTCCATGCCATACATGCACCCAGCTCGGGATTACCGGGCGTTATATACCCGAAAAAATCGGCCCTTATCTGCGCGCCGATCCATTCCCGGTAAGGATTCCGGTAGAGTGCAGATACAGGCGGCATTTTAAGGTCTACCAGGTTTCTGTAAGCCACCCTTTCGGCCGTATATGTATGCAGGATCGGAATACCGGCCAGCCAGGTCTCGGCCACATCCAACGGAGTAAAGTCCGGGCCGTAATCCTTAAGTATTTTCAAACCCAGAATCGTATAGTTGGTATCGTCATCTTCCGGCATGCAGTTTACATTATTGATCCAGTTACTGCGATTTCCGGCGTAAGCTTTTATTACATCGACGACGCCGTACTTTTGCTTAATCTCCTCGGGAACATTCGAGGACATATAATTTTTGACAGGGTAATTGCCTGTTTCCCTAAGAAATCCGTTTATCCTGTCCCTGGGCCAGTCCTCTACCGGAACACCCAGAAGACAGCCGGCACACCTCCCCAGCCAGGCGCCGTAAACCCGGTCGTAAATCATATTTTCGTTCAAGTACGACAGGCCGGGCTTCAATCCTTTTCCGCTGTCAGGCCTTAAATCCATAATCCCGTCAAGATCAGAGGGCTCCAGAAAAAGAAAATCCCTTCGCAGCGGCAGTGCAGCCAGTTCCCTGTAAATTTCTTCCGCCCGGATTTCTCTTTGCGGATTATCCGGCTCCATGGACAGAACCGAGTTTAGCTTTTCTTCGCAGCCGCGGGTATCCTTACCTTCCCCCTTGCATTGCATCAGCTCCAGATTCAATGCTCCCGCACCCGACGAATTCAGCTCTTTTGCCAGCATGTACAACTTAATAACCGATATCGAGACTGCCTAAGTAATTCTGTCTTTCCGCGGCTATCTTATCTATTCCCAGGTTCTTGCAGTTCGTTCCCCAAGCATGGATCACCTTTTCGACTTCAGCTTCGGATTTGGCCAGAAGAACCTTCACCCACATTTCATTCCTGGCTTCGTCGATGGAAGGCAGTTTCTCCCTTTCTATAGGGCCTGGCAAAAAGTAATAGGTTTTATCAGGTTTCATAGTGGGATCATAACGGTCTCGTCTATATTTCCAGTTTTCCCAGCCTTTCCGGTTGTCCTCGCGTATCAGCTCGGGATATTCGGCCCGGAGATCATCAAATACAGGCAGGTTAAAAACAAACTGCTGCCAGTAAAACACTCCGTATGAAGCAGCTTTATTCCAGTCGAGGTTGTCGGTCATTTTTTTGAATTCATCGGTAAATACATATTTCCCACTCGAATTGTAGGTGAAGTTTTGGTTTTCAATTCCTACCTGGATTAAAACCTGCCCTTCCCTGGTTGCCAGGTAGTCCAGCAGTGCGAGGAAATGCCTGACCGTTTCCTCTGGCAGTTTCTTGCTTATGATGAGAGCCGAATAACATCCGATCCAGTTCGTCCATTTATCGTCAGGATATTTGGGCACGCCGTTGGCTTTGTCGAAAATCGGCGGCGGCGCTACATACATCAATTCCGGAACAATTGTTTTGGCATTATCCGAGAATGAGTTCATATCCCACCAGGGCGCTCCCATGGCTGCCACGCGGCCGGTCGACACTTTTTCCTGGAATTGAGCCCGCTTATGGGTCAGGATCTCCCTGTCAATCAATCCCTCCCTGTAAAGCTTATTGACGAACTTGGCGGCGCGCATAAGTTCAGGACTGTCGGTATAAATATAATTGACAACCTTGAAATTAGCATGAATATCGAAGGTAAACCCGATTGTGGGATTACTCTCCGGGTTTATCGGCCAGAAGGGATATACCAGCGCCCATTCAAGGCCCAGGAAATTCTCATCGCATGTAAAGGCAATCAGGGGTTTCCCGCTTACCGTCTTGATTTCTTCCTTGCACCGTTTAAGATAAGTGTACAGTTCCTCAGGAGTGGAAGGATAATTCATATTGAGCTTCTTGATGAAATCTTCTCTTACAAACAAACCCTGGGGTGGAGAATGCAAAAGGTCGTTGCCCTTGCCTGTCTGGGTGGGAATGAAGTAATTGGCATTGCTGCCCTTCTCCCGGTACAATATCAGCTCAGGCTCGATCAGATTATAAATATTTTTATAATCCTTGATTAGAGGAGCAACATCCCAGATGAAACCCGCAGCTCCGAGCTTGCTGTAAATGGACTGACTGTACGTATCGGTGGCACCGAAAAAAATCTCGGGGACATCGCCGCTGGCCGCCATCAGATTGAGTTTCTGGTTCAAATCCTCCTGGGTCGATACCGTTACAGGTTCGTACTTTAAAAGAAAATTGGTACGTTTTTCAATTTCCGGCGTTACGAAATCCTTGCCCTTTTCAGGTCCGGTCCACCCTTGTTCGAAGCAGGCAGTCTGGGCTTCATGACGTTTTGCAAACTCAGGCCATGTCGCGGCGAGTCCCTGCCCACTTTCAGCCGATGCAGCCGTCTTTGTCTTAACATCGGTTTCAGTCGAATCCCTGGCTGCGGATTTATCCTTGCCTCTGAAGAGCCCGCAGACAGTGATATTCACGGTCAGCAATACTACGACCAGTAACAAGAAAATTACACCTGAAAGTTTTTTCATACAAATAACCTCCATAATTTTTTTTAAACAATATTAATTGTTCCACTTGAACGACCTTACAGCCCCAATCATGGCATCGACCGCATCAAGTTCGATATTGCTGGGAATAGGGCTGCCTGTACAAAAAACAAAAGGGTTGCCTCTGCCTGACTGTAGGATTTGCTCTGTGACATTATGCCTGATTTCCTTATAGTCTTTGCGCATCAGCAGCAGTTCGGAATCAAGGTTCCCAAAAAGACATCGGCGGCTTCCAAACACTTCTCTTACCCTGGCGACCGTCAGATTTACACCTTTCCTGGGCTGTTCGAATGCAAAAGCATCTACCGGCAGGGATGCTTCCTGCTTTAAAATCGGAAGAACATTGCCTTCGTTCCAGAGGACGACTTTCAATCCGGCTGCATGCGCCGCCTCGGTAATCGAAAACTGGTATGGAAGGGCAAAACGTTCGAACATCTGCGGCGATATTATATCGCAGGAAGCCCACCCGTCGGCGACAAAAACAACTTCAACATCGGCCTGAGCAAGCTGCTGCATTTCCAGCCGGTCGCCTGAACTGTATTTTTCACATACATAAAAGAAAAGTTCAGGATTCTCAACCATGGCCGTCATTGCCTTTTCAAATCCGAATGCATAACATGCACGGATATATGCAGGTGAAGGGCAGGGTAATACCAAAGTGCGGTTGCCTGCCTCTTTTATCAATCTTTTCAAACCGTTAAGTTGAATTTCATTCCATCCCACAGGAGTCGCAACAAGCCGGTCGGCATCATTGAAAGAGTTTATTTCCCCAACCGGGTCACAAGGTTTTTCATTCGTATCCAGCCTGTAAGGGATGTAACTTCTTTTCACCAATCCGTAAATGATTCCCGTGTTATTATCTTTTACAACCCATCGTTCGGAATTCTCATGCAAAAGCGTCGGCTCCCTGTTTCCGGTTCCTGCGCCGGAAAAGATTATCAAATCGGGATTGTGCCGTTCGATGAGCGACATATGCGCCGCATGCCGCGTATCGCTGTTCCCGAAGGCAAGCTGCCATGGCTTAAGTCCGGCTGTTTTCCAAAGATAGTTGAACTCCCAGGTTAAAAGCGCTGCCGGAACCTGTTCCGTCGGATACCCCGACAAAGCCTTAAGCGCCAGTTCCTTTCCGCTGAAAGCACCCACAGAATTTTACCCCCTCCTATATCAATTCATTATCCTTTTAAGGAACCGATCATTATTCCCTTGACAAAATATTTCTGTAAAAACGGATAAGCCAGAACAATCGGTGCGACCGTTATGACCAGCATGGCCATTTTCAACGATTCCACCGTTATTCTTACTCTCTTGGCCATCGAACCGGCCGCGGCAATGTTCTTGCCTTTAAAGAATTTCATAATATCGGCACCCTGGATGATATGTAAAAGCAGGGTCTGCAGCGGCCACAGCTTTGAGTTGTAAACCATGACGGTCCCGTCAAACCAGTCATTCCAGTGCATAATGCCGGATAATAGTGCTATGGTGGCCAGTGCAGGCGCAGACAGCGGAAGATAGATCCTGGAATAAATGCTGAAATAGCCTGCCCCGTCAAGTTTGGCAGATTCTTCCAGGGAAACGGGAATATCCTGCAAATTGACCCTTAGTAAAAGTATGAAAAAGGGAACGAATATCCATGGCAGCAGGTATACAAGAATATTATTAACCAGCCCGAGATATTTGCATACCAGAAAATATGGAATTATCCCGCCGCTGAAATACATCGGAATCAGCACCAGCCAACTGAAAAACTTCCTGCCCGGCAAATCTTTCTTTAACAGCGCAAAGGCGAAGCAACTGTTAAGAATGACCGAGAGAACCGCGCCTAAAAGTGTCCGGTATAGGGAAATTGCAGTAGATCCAAGTATTCGTTTTTCCTGCAGGATGGATTTGTAGTTTTCAAGTGACCATATGCGGGGAAGCAGGTATATTCCGCCTTTCATGGCATCCATGCCGTCGTTGAACGACAGTGCGGTTACATAAAGCAACGGGTAAATGAAAACCATGCACAAAAATGCCATCAAAGCCAGGTTGAAAATATTAAAAACATTTTGACTTAAGGTCGGCTTCATATTTCACGTTCCTTAATCCGTCATATTATTGTTTCCTGCTTGAGCAGCCTGGAAACCCGGTTTGCAATAACAAACAGCAGCAGTCCTACAAAAGACTTGAAAAATCCCATCGTTGCCCCGATTGACAGATCCTCGACCGTACCCTGTGTCAGAGAACGCAGAACCGCCGTATCAAGGATATCGGCTGCATCCCGTACAGCCAGGTTTCCCATTGTCCAGAGTTGGTCAAAACCGGCATTCAAGAGCCCTGAAACGGCCAGGATAAAAAGCAGAACGATCGTACCTTTCATGGCAGGCAGCGTAATATGCAGCGCCTGACTTAATTTCCCTGCGCCGTCAACAATAGCCGCTTCATATAACTGAAGATCGACATTCGCAATT
>JBFMGN010000152.1:0-7161 GCA_040752435.1 Spirochaetota bacterium | reverse complement strand
CTCATAGGCGAATGCTACGTGGTCGAACATCAAGAAATCGGTGTGGAGCGAGTGCACCAGAAGGTAAAACGCGTCACCCGGGTTATGGCCGAACTTGGGGCTGACCTTATAAAATGTTTTTACACGGGGGCGAAGTTTCGGGAAGTCGTCGATAACCTCCCGATTCCTGCTTTTACAATAGGAGCCGAGAAACTGGAAACTGACCTGGAGGTTCTCAAAAAAGCCGATGACAGCGTTAAACGCGGTGCCCGGGGAGTCATATTCGGCCGGAATATCTTCATGGCGGACAGGCCTGAAGAAATAATCAAAGCCCTTAAAACGGTTATCAACGACGGCGTGTCTCCTTATGATGCGGTTGCAAAGTACGGGTTGTCATCGTAATAAGATGTACAAACTCATCCTTAAGCCCGGCCGGGAAAAATCCGTTAAGAACAGGCATCCCTGGCTATTCTCCGGCGCCGTCAAAACTGTGGAAGGCGGCCCTTCCGATGGAGATATCGTAGATGTTTTTTCTTCAAGCCTGGATTTCCTGGGCCGGGGCTGCTTTAATAAAAAAACTTCCATCGCAGTCAGACTTTTAACGTTTAATGATGAACTTATAGATGCCGGTTTCTGGACCAGGCGGCTTCAACAGGCGCTTGAATACAGGCAAACCATAATCGATACTATAAGTACCACTGCCTGCCGCCTGGTTAACGGGGAAGGGGATTATCTGCCGGGGCTTGTGGTGGACAGGTACGGGGATTACCTGGTTATTCAGATATCCACTCTGGGTATGGAAAAACAGAAAGGTTTTCTACTTGATGGGCTGCACGCGCTTCTTTCGCCGCGTGGTATCTACGAACGGAGCGATGTGGTTTCCAGGAAAGTGGAGGGTCTTAAGCTCTCCACCGGGCTTATCTATGGCGAGGTACCCAACGTGGTCGAGGTGATGGAGAACGGGTTACGATTTCTTGTTGATATTAAACACGGCCAGAAGACCGGGTTTTTCCTGGATCAAAGGGACAATAGAGCATTTACGGGTAAACTGGCATATCGTTTGAATAGAAACAGTAAAATCCTTAACTGTTTCTGTTATACCGGCGGTTTTTCCATATATGCTGCCTCGTATAGCGCGGTTGAAACTGTAAATGTGGATATATCCGGGGAAGCATTATCCCTCGCTGAAAAAAACTTTGAACTGAATGCTCTTAATACTTCCCGCCATAAGTTGGTCGAGGATGATGTCTTCGAGTACCTTAAGGGGGCTGAAAAAGCAGGGAAGGTATTTGATATGGTTATTCTTGATCCCCCCGCCTTTACCAAGAATGCGGCCACCGTACCGAAAGCAGCCCGGGGCTACAAGGAGATAAATATGAAAGCGATGATGCTCCTTTCTCCGGGCGGGTTCCTGATAACCTGTTCATGCTCCCACCATATAGACCGGATGCTCTTCCAGAAAATCATTCATGATGCTGCCCTTGATGCCGGCCGGGAGCTGCAGATAATCGACATCCGTGGACCTGCCTTAGACCACCCGCTTAACGCGGCGCATCCCGAGGGAGAATACCTTAAGGTGTTTGTCTGCCGGGTAGTGTAGGGAAAATTAAGTTTCAATCTGCTGTAAGTTAAAAAAGGAGTATTTATGAAAATATACATATTAACTGATCTTGAGGGAGTCGCTATGGTCTCCAGATGGGACCAAACCCGAGAACCTGATGCCTCCCCGGAATCTAAGGCCAAGTCTATGAAACTGCTGACATGGGAAGTTAATGCGGCGATTGATGGGATCCTTGACGTGGATCAACAGGCCGAAATTGTAGTTTTTGACGGGCACGGAAGCGGAGGTATCGATATAATTGATTTTCATGAAAAAGCAAAACTTATACCTTACGGTAAGTCTCTTAAACCACCATATTTTATGGATGAAAGTTTCAACGCCCTTTTTTTCGTGGGGCAGCATGCCATGGCTGGAACTGAAAATGCCCCGCTCTGTCATACTTATTCTTCCAAAAGTATTGAATATTTCAAGATCAATAAGAAGCTTGTGGGTGAGTTCGGGGCACGGGCGTTATTAGCCGGAACCTTCAATATCCCGACTGTTTTCATAGCCGGAGATGATAAAGCTGTGGCGGAAGCTTCCGCGCTTGTACCCCGGATACATGGCGCGGTTGTGAAATGGGGGCTGGGAATCGAGATGGCATTACATCTGTCAGCTAAAGCCGCTCATAGACTGATCCGCCAGGCTGCCGCAAAGGCTGTTCAAAACATTGCTTCAATAGAGCCGGTTAAAGTCGAAACACCGTATTGCCAGGAAATCCGAGTGCGGGAAGGACAGAATCTGGGCTATTGGCTTGAGCTGGGTGCAAAAAAAATCGACGACAGGACTGTCATTATTGAAAGTAATAATATATGCGACCTGGACATCTGATGGGCGGGGGTATTAATACTTTTTTCATTACATTTACTTAAGTCTTTGGTAATTGATCGTTTAATGCTTATATTTCAAGTAATTTTTTCATATAGTTAAAGCTCTTCATGACACCTGTTTCCTCGACTTCAGTTCCTTCGTACTCCAGAGCAATATAGCCGTCATAACTACTTTCTTTCAAGATCTCTATACATTTTTTGTGATTGACATCACCTTCGCCTACTGCGCAATTTTTTAGAGTCCAGCCCCAAGGATTCGACCTGTCTGATACCTTTTTGTAGTCCTTGATATGCACGTAGGCGGCGTAAGGCGCCGCGATCTTCGTACCCTCTTCACCCTCCTGTCCGCATTCCAAATAATTACCCATATCAACTGTTGCTCTTAGGCTTGGAGAGTTAATGGCCTGAAGAATCCGTACCTGCTCTTCTCCGGTACCCGGAAGCCCTCCATGGTTCTCCAATGCAAGCACTACTCCGTTCTTTTCTGCAACCCTGACCACTTCACCCAGAGCATTGATTACTCTGGCAATTCCTGTTTCTATCGTATCTTTATTTTTCCTGTCGTCGATTGACCCCCCGAAAATCCTGGAAACCGGCGCTTTAACAACGGAAGCGAACTCAATCCATTTAATTACTGTCTTTATCTGAGTCAAGAAATCTGTTGGATCAATTTGATTGAAGTCATTACTGATGGAAAGCCCGCAGAGATGAAGTCTTGTGGCGCGTAAAGCTTCTTTAATATCCTTCGCGGTAATCCCGGCATCTCCCAGATATCGGGTGTGAAAATCTATTCCGTCCGCTCCCAATTCCTTCACAGCTTGGGCGAGTTCTTTGACGCTCCATCCCTTGGATACCCATGTTCTATGAAAACTATAATGGCATATCGCAGGTTTCATATTTGTTCCTTAGTATAAGTTGAGAAAATCAAGGTGTCAAGTAATTAAGTTAAGAAGATTACATAAATAAGTAGATAAGGCTTGTAAAAATCATTATTTTAGTATTAATATAACTTAAATAGCAGGCTGAACTAAATAAATTTAGGATTCTACAGGAAGTTTTATATGGGTATAGAAACAACATTAACCAATCTCAATAGGCATGAAATAAGAGTAATCAAAGCAATTTTTTCTCTAAAAAATGCCACTAGAACTGCTATTGCCAAAGAAGTAAAGTTGAATCTTGTCAAGATTTCTTCACTTCTAAATCTTCTGGAAGAAAAACAGTTCATTCGAAAAATTGGAAGAGAAAAAACCGGAAGCGGAAGACCTCCGAACATTTTTCAGTTACAGCCCGAGATTGGCTGTTCAATAGGAGTATCTCTGGAATCAGATATTTTTCGAGTTGTAGGGATCGATTTCAACAAAGATTTAGCATTTGATGAGACCTTTCCCCTGCAGCTTTCGACAGATCCGACAAGGCATACTAAAGACATCATTGAGCAATTGTCTCGGAAGCTGAAAGAGATAATTACTACTCAATCTAAACTGCTGCCCATTCTTTCAGTTGGTATTGCGTTACCCGGTATGGTGGATACTCGACAACAGATATGGCTTCATGGTCTGCGCTTAACGGGTGTGAGCCATATTAATTTTTCACAAGAAATGCAGACTAGGCTTAAGGTCCCAGTATTTATCGAGGATGACGCCCGGGCGCTCACTTTTTTTGAAAAACTTGTTGGGCTCTGTTAAGAATTTAGAGATTTCATCTTGATCTATTTAGGAATGGGAATGGGTACCGGCATAGTTATCAATAATAAAATATTTCGCGGCTTTAACGGTCTCGCCGGAGAAGTCGGTCACATAATGCATTCTGATAATACATTTCGCTGCAGTTGTGATAATGTCGGCTGCTTTGAGACTGTGATATCCGAACATGGGATTCTCAGAATTTTCAAAGAGCGCCTTAATGAAGGTGTTATTTCCAGTCTTCAAAAATATGTTCATGAAAAAGAGCCGTTAACCCTGGAAAAAATATTGGCGGCTGCCGCCGAGGGTGACCGCCTATCCCAATCCATTCTCTTTGAAATCGGGCAGTACATCGGTGAGGCTTGTGCAATATTGATAAAACTATTCAATCCGCATCGCTTGATCATCAGTGGATACCTTTCTATGTTTAAAGATTTCTTTATAGAGCCGGTTCATCAGGTTATCAAACTGAGGGTGATCCCCGAGATGTTCTCAGAGTCCGAAATTCTCTTTAGTAATTATTCACTAAATCAGGATGCTTTAGGCGCTGCCATGCTGGCTTTGGACAATTTTTTAAATAAATGCCTGATTTCGACAAAATTAAAATAAAAGTACATTTTATGTTTCCTTCTTATAAATCTTTAAAAATGCCTCACAGGAGTCTCCTTCTGTTTCTGGACCCCAGGCCTTCCACGATTCCCTCTTTCGCTGCTGTGCCCGGGCAAGATGCTGCCCCTGAGATCTGTGACAGGCCATTGCTTTAAGGCATATATCCTCATAGCCGGTAACATCCACAAAGTGATCTGGTTTTAAAGGCGGGAAAAGATACTCAGGCTGCGCAGAATACATTGCCGGTATCCAGTAGGACCCCAGGTCTACTTTTTTCGCAGCTAGTTGCCAGGCGATAGCAATAATTTGTGCCGCACAGAAATGATCCGGGTTGAAATTACCAATAGCTTGGCCGATAACCAATTCAGGTTCCCATTCAATAAGAAGCTCTGTTAGAGTTCTAATTACAGGATGGCTGTCCCAGATATCTCCTGCACCCGCGACTGTTGCGAAGAGGTTTCCCTCCGGTATTTCGTCTGTCTGGATTCGCTCTCCCTCCAAATCCTGTGACCCTAGGTAGGAGGGGATGATTCTCGTACCGTCTTTCAAGGTATGGCAGTTTTCCAGGAGGTCGCCGTAGTATAGTTCCGCCCCAAAGATTTTTGCAGCGGCTTCGGCTTCCGCCCGGCGTCGGGGTATGATTGCAAGAGACGAAGTATAGTGACCGCCTGTCTCTTCCGAAACTGTCCAACCTGAGTTGCAGCGAGAAAGCACGCCGTAAAGCCCCTTATATCCCTCGGTGAGATATTTGGCAAAAGTGCCACCCGCGCTAATCTCGATATCGTCGGCATGGGCCATTATAGCCGCGATAGTCTTTTTCATATTTTTCTTCCTCCTATTGTCGTTAATTTTCTTTCATGTTGCCTTTTTTATATTTTTGTGTGCTTGAAACATCACGATCTTTTCAGCTGCCTCCACCATCGGTGCCGTCCAATAATCCTATAAATCAGCATTTATTAGATTTTACTATTTCGTGATAAGTTTCCGGTCGACGCGCCTTAAGCATGACCTCTCTTAAGTCCCCTGTGCCGCCCGAGACCTCATGTCTTGTTATGTTTTTGTCAAGATCTACTACGGCTGTCACAACACCCGGGATTTCACAGGTGTCGGCGATTAGATAGCCCTGATTATTCACAATACAGCTCCTGCCCTGGTTTTGAGACACCGCAGTCACAATAGGTACGCAATTATCAATTGCGCGGGCACGAATCAACGTCTCAAAGACCAAAGGTCCTCTCCCGTCACCTGCAGTTGGAAAGAAGAGGATTTCGGCTCCCTTAAGTGTTAGTATTCTGGCGCTTTCAGGAAAAAAATAGTCATAGCAGATCATGATCCCAATCTTTCCAAAATCTGTCTCAAATACGGTAAAATCGTTTCCCGGAATATATCCTTTTTCAAGGGCGGGGGTTGTGCAATGGACCTTGTAATATTTACCGATTATCTCTCCCGCCCTATCAATGACTGCAGCCATGGGGCGGCTTTTTCCATCTTTAAGCTCAATCATTGGAGCTATAATATACATATTGTATTTTTTTGCCAGTTTCGCAAATTTATCCGCAGCATATCCGGGAATTGGCTGCGGTTTTTGTCTTGCCGGAGGAACACACATCCCTACTACATTCTCGGGCAGGCAGACAATATCCGTTTTATCTCTTCCGGCTTCTTCAAGCCACTTGCACGCCTGTTCGATATTTTCTTCTATCTCTCCCTTGTCCCATTCCGGGCGTATAACCTGAACTGTGGCTAATTTTACCAATCTAGCCATGACTCCTCCTCTCAATTATAAGTTTTAATAAATATATGCTAAAATATTTTAAAAAGCAAGCCAGCATCTGAGATAAATGAAATAAAACAATATAAATAACTTGACATTATCCCTATACTCAGATAGAATATGTAATATTATTACATAAGGCAAAATTTAATCACTTTCCGGTGTTACCGGAAAAAGAAAAAAACTGTTTAAGGAGGTGCATGTTGATGAAAAAACATGTAAAAGTTATAAGCAGCTTCTTCCTGTTATCCTTGCTGGCGGCAGGATTGTTGTTTGCCGGAGGAGGGCAAGAAAAGAAGACTGAAGTCTCTGCAACCGGGGCTGAAAAGGTTAAGGTAGTTTTTTGGACTCACGGCCGCCATGATCTGCCTTTAAGGACCGAACAGGTCGAGCGTTTCAACGCCACGAACAAAGACAACGTTTTTGTTGTCCTGGAGAGCCATGCGGACAAGATGAATACCGAACTTAACCTGGCTTTTGAAAGCGGACAAGCGCCTGCTATCTTCACCGGTAAGTTTTCCAAGGATGCGTTTACGGAGATGGGCAGGGTAGCGGATCTTCGTCCGCTGTTAAAGCCGGAGGTGATCAAAAGATATGAATCGATGTTTGTTGTGGGAAAGAACGTCAGGCTGGGAAAGCTGATCACTATCCCAGGTGGTTTTGGTCATACGTACCGAATGGTGT
>JBFMGN010000151.1:0-7168 GCA_040752435.1 Spirochaetota bacterium | reverse complement strand
ACGCGAGTTTAACTGAAAAAGTCCCCGGTCAACGGAGTTCTGGTTACGGCTGACTGCATACGGATAAAACCTGCTTTCAACCCAGCTTAAGGAAAATGCCAGACTAATGGGAATATCATAGTGATCAGCATACATCAAAATAGAGCGGCTGATCTTTTTCGAACCTGTCAGATTTGTAAAAAAATCGATGACTACATTTTTATACCTGTTATTCCGGTACAAAGTTAAGCCCAAATCCTCTTCTTCTCTAAAGGGTAAGTCTGGAGAGATCGGATCTGCGTCAATGGGTGTACTCTCTGCCTGTTTAGTGGATTCCCTGATCCTGCCGGCCGGCGAAAACTGGGTGCAGGCCAGTAAAACCGGTAATAGAAGCAAAAATCTGAACTTTTTGATAGTGCATCCTCCCCAAAAGAGTTATTTTTTGATGAGTCATGGATTGTGCATTAATATTGAAAAAAATCAAGCCCTCGAATTGCTGGAATACGATCCAGAAAAATCAAGCCTGATTTTCATTTAAGAAAACCCGGATTATCCGGGTCATCTTCTGATAACGCAAAAGGCTGTCTGCATCGATTCCGCCAGTTGTAATCCATTCATCAAAATCATCGAGTTTTCCATAGGCAGTATAGCCCCTTTTCCCAACCTTCGTATGATCGGCAAGTAAAACCTTTTTGTCGCCGCTTTTCAGCATAAGCCGGGTCATTCTGGCTTCTTCCGGCGTACCTACCATGCATTTCCCCGCTTCATCGATTGCATCTGCGCCAAGGAAAACCCAATCAAAATGAAGGCTGTCCAGTATTTGTTCGGTAAGCCCCCCCTTAAGGGAGTAACTTTCATGGTAATATTCACCGCCGAGAATATACAGCCGTATTCCTGGATACCGGCCCAATTCCGAAATCATGGCGAGGGAATTCGTATAAATAGTAAGAGGTGCCCGATAGCCCAGATGGGCGGCCAGGTGAAAAGTTGTTGAACCGTCATTTACCAAAAGGACTTCTCCGGATTTTACAGATTCGGCTGTTCTACGGCCGATAGCCTGTTTCAGTTCGAAGTTCAACGCCACCTTATTATGATATTCTGTTTCAAGGGCAGCCCGACCGACCGAAAGGCATCCGCCGTGGGTTCTTATAATCGTCTTGTCCCTGGCAAGCTGCTTCAGATCCCGCCGAATGGTAAGGGAAGATACTCCAAGCATTTCCACCAATTCTTCCACACGTATCTCTTTCTGCATAGCCCTAAGAATTGCGAGTATCTTTTTCTGCCTTTTTTCCGGTTTCATTCTTTCTGATAAGATATTAAATTGGATACCTTCCTTCAAGAAATTTTGGTAAATTATAATTATGCCGATAGTTTAAGATAACAGGCACATGCGATCGGAGCATAACAGTTTTTCATGGTTGGAAATTCAGTATGAGCTCTTCAAATGAAAATCAACACCCTCCTCTGCCGAAGCTGGATGAACAGACCCCGGATTATATAAAGTTCGAGACCAAAGCCCGGGACCAGTTTCTCTCTCAAATCGGGAATTTTACACCGGGCCAGCGCACCCTTTTCCACCGGTTATGCACATATTGGACGCCTGAAATTGACTATAAAAAGTTTATATCATCCCACACATCGGACATTAAAAATGCCGAGGCCGAGCTGGAAAAAGTCATGTCCAGGTTGAAAGCCGTCCGCCTCGGTTTAATTACAACCAGGGTATCCGAAGGAGAACGGAAAAAAGAAAAAATCCTGCTTACCCCCCAGGATGATTTCAGGTTCTACTATCACCGGCTCGGTGAAGAATATGAGGAACTGAATCAGTCTATTTCCAATCCTTTCCCGACTAAGAAAACCCTTGGTGAAAAGAATATTCACATTCCCGCCCTTTTCAGCAGTGTGCTCTCTCCGGATAATCTCCACAAGTATTTTATAGACGAACAAACGGCCTCTCAAAGTATTTTCAGTATTAACGTTTCCACGGATGATCCGGTTATTGTTCCCTCAAATAAGCTTCAGGCATTGATTAATATAGCAGTGCGGAAGATTCGCTATGTACTTAAAAATCAGGAGGCGCTTAACCTTACTGCAAAAATAAAGAATACTACCCTGGCAAAAATCAACCAGATAATTTCATCCAGTGACCCGCTTTTTTGGCTCGACATCGCAAAAACGATAGCGGGCAATGCAGAGAGCTACGAAGCCTTGAGAAGGGTCAGCATTGACCACTCCTTCTACCAATCGGCCGAAATCCTGCTACATTATGTTACTAATCAGCTTAATGAAAATAAGAAAAGAAATGAAGAAGAAAAGCAGAAAAGGGAGGACATGAAACTACTGGCATCACGAATAAAAGTGCAGGCCGATATCGCGCTGACCCAGATGACTTTTGATTCCCTGGCGGAAGAGTTCAAATCCCGATACGAAGGCGGTTTCCAGAAATTCAAGGACGAATTTTTCGAACAATTCATAAAGCCCAGGGAAAAAACAAGCCTGCCTGTAATCGTTTTCGTAAATAAATACTATATACACCGTGATAATCTGTATCCTTTTTTTCTTAACAGGCTGGGTCACTTGAAAAGCTTCCTTCAGAACGAATACCAGGAAATAATGAAATATATTATCCGCACAAACAATAAGGAGGAATTAACCCTGTTTTACAGCCAGGAAAACTTTCAGGAGGACATTGAAGGCAAGGTTAAGAAAAATGATCCTTTCATATCTTACCTTTTCCAAAATCCGCGCCTCCTGGCAGAATTGATACTCTACGGGACTAAACAAGCGGACAAAAACAGGAGCATTGATGAGCTTAAAGAATATTTGTGGAAATATTTTAAATATGATACAATGCTCTTGAAAAATCTGGCAGAAATATTTGAACTTGAGACGGGTATCCTGTTCGATAAAGCCTTTTCCGAACTTTCCCTCCTTAAACAACTTATTTTAAAGTTTACGGGGCGTTACGAAATGCTTCGGGAGAGGTATACCAGTCTGGCGCAATTAGGCCGGGAGGGTAAGGGAAAAAACAAGGCTCAACCTCTACAAAAAAAGGAAACTTCCAAAAAACAGCCTTTCTCCCCGGCAGTTACGCGAAAAACAACCACTCCAAAACCACAGCCTGGAAAAAGAAAGACCATTCCCCTGAAGCCGGCTGCGGCTTCAGGAGGTGAAAGAGAAAAAATTGCTCCCGGAAAACCCCTTATGAAGACAACTAAGAAATACAGCCGGAGAGAACAAGAAGAAGCCTGGAGAAAATTTAAAAAATCGATTAAATAACTAAACTTTGAAAAATATCCTGCACGTTTCAGATGAATAATAATTCCGACAAAAACAGTAAATATTATTGCATGATTGTTATCTCTAATTTTAATGATGGATACCGCAGGTTTTCTTTTAATAAATTGAAATATTTATCGGCTGTTGTATCCGGCGTGAACAATCAGTAACTATGATCAACATTTATCAAACCACAGCTTAACCGTGGATATATAGGAGCATTACCCCTTAAACTCATCGGGGACATGGATAAGGTCGCGCGGCTTACTTCCGTTCTGAGGACCGACAATTCCTTTTGATTCCATTTCTTCCACAAGCCGCGCCGCCCGGTTGTAACCTATTTGCAGCCGGCGTTGAAGATACGAGGCGGAGGCTTTCCCGGCTTTGATTACAATCTCCAGGGCTTTATCCATAAGGGGGTCCCCGGCCTCGGAGCTTAGGAAAAAATCATCCTCTTCATCTTCAGAATCAAAAAAGATTTCATCATCGATATAGTCGGGTTTCCCGAGGGTTTTTACATACTCCACCATACGGCCGACTTCATCCTCGGAAAGGTAAGCGCCCTGCATACGCAGGGGAAAAGGATCCCAGGCCGATGTGAAAAGCATGTCCCCTCTGCCCAGGAGTTTTTCGGCACCGACACAGTCGATTATAATGCGGGAATCGAATTTACTGGCCACCATGAATGCGATTCGTGACGGAATGTTCGCCTTGATAAGGCCTGTAATTACATCGATCGACGGTCTTTGGGTTGCAAGTACCAGGTGGAGCCCCACTGCCCTGGACATGGCAGCCAGCCGCGCCAGGGTGGATTCAAGCTCCTTCCCCGTAGTTGCCATGAGGTCGGCAAACTCATCAATAATAATCACGATATATGGGAGCGGCAAAGTTGCCAGGGACTTCTCTTTTACCTTTTTGTTGTACGCGCGTATGTCCCGGACACACAGAGCATCGAGAAGGGAATACCTTCTTTCCATCTCGTAGATGCAATACTGGAGCGCCTGAAAGGCCTTTTTCGGTTCTGTGACAACCGGCGTCAATAAATGGGGGATCTCGTTGTAGTGCTTCAGTTCGACTATCTTAGGATCGACTAATAAAAGTCGGACTTCTTGGGGTGATTTATGGTATAAAAGGGAACAAATGATGGAATTTACGCAGACAGATTTCCCTGAACCTGTCGCACCGGCTATCAGTAAATGGGGAGTCTGGGTAAGGTCTATGATCTGGGCCTCCCCGGGAATATCTTTGCCAAGGACGACCGGCATCTCCATGTTACCGCTTTTAAAGGCATCCGCCTCAATCATCTCCCTGAAAGATACAATCGCCCGCCTCTTATTGGGCACTTCGATTCCGACGGCGTGTTTCCCTGGAATAGGGGCTACAATTCTGACGCTGGCGGCGGCCAGGCGGAGGGCGATATTATCCGCCAGGTTGACAATCTTTGAAAGCTTGACACCCGGAGCAGGGAGAATCTCGAACATGGTAATAACGGGCCCTTTACGAATACCGGTAACTTCGGCGGTTATCCGAAACTCTTCAAGCGTATTTTTTAATACATCCGCCGCTTTGCGGGTGCCTTCATCGATTTGCCAATACTGGCCGTCAGGGTATTCATTTAACAATTTTTCAGCCGGGACACGGTAGGGCACAGTCCTTTCGCCGGACCCCTGTTTCTCTGCCTGAGACTTAAGAGCCTCTTCCACCGGAAACTCTCCGGCTGCCGGATAACCTTCATCCTCCGCTGTATCTTCTTCCACAAACGGTTGGAATTCCGGCTCTGAAAGATACCGGCTGTACTCTTCAACCGGCTCAAGTTCCCCGAGTTCGTCATCTTGCACATTAATCTGTGCAATTTTTACAGACTTCAGTTCCCGAAGCTGGGGTACTTCAGGAAGGTTGATAGAAAATGGCGTCTCCCCTGACCCCTCCGGCCGGTCAAGGAGCCCGGTTAGAAACTCGCTCCTCCGAGTATCGGTCCCCCCGACATTCTTCGTCGTTTCATTTCCGTTTTCCACGGAATAACTGCTCTTTAAAAAAAATTTCCCGTTTATGCTGAATATCAGCACAAACTCCAGTGGAACCAGGAAGATAAGAATAAGAACCCCGCCTTCCCGGCCAAAGGAGTTCACAATCCATTGGATTATCCCGTCGGCTGAATCCTCGTACAATACTCTGAAGAGAAGGCTTACAGTGAGAAATGGGATGATGGTAAAGGTAAGAAATCCAAGGATATCCGGTCTAAAAAATCTTTTTAAAAGGAGGAAAGTACAAAAGAAAAAGTATAAGGGAACGTAAAACGACGACCAATAAAAACTCTTAAAGAGAAACCGGCCGGGAAACGCGGTTATATCAATTAGCAGGTTTTGCCTTCCCGAAAATCCAAGAAATATTGAAAAAAGGGTAAAGAGGCCGATTACACCTAATATGACGGCCGTAGTATGTGAAAGGGCCTTTTCCCGCACAGCGAACCTCCGAGGAAGAATTACCTACTATAACCTTATCGGAAAGATTGCGGCTGGATTTAAGCAGTGTATGGAGAATCAATTAAAAAGTAAGGAGGAAAGGCAGCTCTTCTCTTGGTACCGGATGGATATTATTCTGAATAATCTGCTCCAGCCACCATTTAAACGGAAACTCAACTCTTTTACTACTGGTTTTTATCAGACGTTTTGTCAAAATATAATACTCATAGGAATCGACGTGTAGTTTTTCATCATCAATTATGTCAATTATATGATAATAGGTATGAATTTCACCGCGGGGTGTTGTACTGGTGCCGAATGTTTTGTACCATTCACCAGGTTTCATAGTCTCATTGTACTATCAATATTGCCCGGAATCAACAATACACTGGATCTAGGTCTTCAAGATGATCGCAGCGAAATCTTCTTTCACCAGAATCTGCCAACCGACCGCAATCACTTCATGGCCGCAGTCGCCACCTATCGCGAAGACTTGTGGCGAAGGCCTCAAAGACACTCCGCCACAAAACCCGCCTTATGCACTACATCCGCAGCCTTCATCTGAAGTGGTTGCAACAGAAGGAACCGCCTGGGCCAGGCTTGAAGCAAACTTATCCATCTTGGATGCTGCGCCCTTCCTTACCATTTTCCCGACTTCAACTGCTTCCGTGATTTCTTGCTCAGCGGCTCCGCTTTCCAGAGCCTTAGTTACGTGATATTGCAAGCACGGCTGGCAGTTCGCGGTGATCGACGCTCCGACCGCGATCAATTCTTTAATCCGATTATCAAGCATGGTGTATCACCTCCTTTCTGACCTTATAGACGGGGTCAGTTGGAAAAGGATACACCCCTAATCAGACTTTCGAGATTCTTCAAAAGCACTCTTCAGATCGCATGCCAGTTTATTTCGTTCATCACGATAAAAACTGCAATGGGTCTCAAGTTCTTTCTTTAATTTTGCTCTGGCACGATGTAATCTGATTTTGACGGTATCAAGAGTAACCCCAAGGATTTCGGCAATCTCGCTATTTTTCAATCCTTCCAGTTCACTGAGGACGACAACTTCCCGGTAGTCCGTTGGCAGGTTTTCAACAAAATTACGAATGCACTTATGCATTTCCTTTTGAATCAGCGCTGTTTCAACCGAAGTTGTCTTTTCTCCCGTCCATACATCTTTATCCTCAGTCTCTATTTCGCTTGCCGCAATTGAATCGTTCGATGACTTTTTCTGAACCATGCGTTGGAAAGATGGACTACGCAACCTGTCTAAGGCGGCATTGGTTGCGATTCGATATATCCAGGTGGACAGTTGAGACTCGCCTCTAAAAGTCTTCAACGCCTGGCTGACCCTTACGAAAACCTCTTGAGTCAGATCTTCAGACTCATACTCGCCAACCAGGCGTATCAGATAGCGAAGTATTCTCGGCTGAAAAGCGTCGTAGATTTTC
>JBFMGN010000150.1:0-7177 GCA_040752435.1 Spirochaetota bacterium | reverse complement strand
AAACCACAAAACCAAAATGAAAGGCCAGGGCGGTAGCTCCGGCCCCGAAATGGCCTCCGCACCCGCCCTGGCCCGCCACCTTATCAACTCACTTTTTTATTATGGTTATGTCCCCGGAAATCGTGCGGGCCGATACGGCGACACCGGTTCCCCCGGCGAACTCGTTTTTGACCTTACCGCTTGTCGTCCTGGCCTCCACGGCTATCTTAGCACTCTTGGCGAAGGCGGCATGGATATCGCCGGAAACCGTTTCCATTCTGACCGGACCCTGGCCTTTTACAAGCCGGATATCTCCAGAAGTCGTCTCAACATCGATCGCGCCGGTTATGCCTGCCAGCTTTACATCACCTGAGACGGTCTTGGCTTTGACCGGGGAGGTAAGATCGCCGGCCTTAATATCGCCGGAGATGGTATCCGCGAGTACAGGCAAAGCCGACGGCAGGTGCACCCGGAATCCGGTTTTGATATTCCCGAGCACGCCGTCCTTCTCAATGGCCTTGAGCACAAGGACTCCGTCGACTGCCTCCATGGTTACGTCGCAAGCGGTCCTGTTGTCCGGAAGCTGCTCGACCTGGATATCGGCTCTCTTCTGTGTATCGACGTAAACATCTCCGGCTGCGGTGCGGATATTAACGCCGGTTATGCCCTTGGCTGAAAATGTCGTGATATCGACGCCCTTCTCCGCGGCATAGCCCGACACCACGATGCCCGAGCAGACAATGGCTGCAAACGCAATTATCCTCATGCTTCCTCCCGGTTCTTCGTCAATTTTCCCCACTCTTCGCGCCCTTCCTTGAGACGGCGCACTCCGCCCATTAAAGCCATGATAACGAAGTACAATCCTATAATAATTCTGTGGCCCTCATGAAGCAGCGTCGCCGGAACAGCGACCGCCGCTTCTACCAGCTTCACTATTTGCCCCGTCCGCATCCCGACCTGCCATAAGATATAGAGCGAGAACAGCACAAAGGCCGCCAGATACGCCCGGTGCAGGTGCGCCATCCAGGGGAGTTCGCCATATTTCTCGCGCAGGTCTGCGTAAATCCAGTAGGCGTCGGTCCGCAGAAGAGGGTTAAGATTGAAAGCCATTATCAGCACTATCCACCTAACCGCTTCGGCGCTGGTATTGCTCCCGGCTAGAAGCGCCGCCGCCACAAGCGCCAGAAGATAAACGGACTGGGCAATAAAGCCGCCGCAATCTATGGCGAGTTTCTGTCCGAGCGGCAGGCGCTCCATTCCGGAAACATTCGTATGAAAAACCGGGTAGAAAAGATAGACCGAAAAACCGATGGGGCGCAGTCCTATTCCCGCGGCCCCGGCGGCGGCCGAATGACCCAGCTCATGGACGAGACTCCCCAGCACAATAAGCAGGAATATCAGCGGACCGCTCACCGGTCCGCCGCCGGGCCAGGTTTTTATGAGCGCCAGAGCGCCAATAAAGCCGGCGATGGCGGCGCACAGGGCAAGATACCACCATCTGCCGGAGCGCAGTTTATCGGCACCTTTAAATATCCATTCCTGGGCTCCGGGCGGGATGAGCGTGATATTCGGCTGGATGATCGCTGTCAGCAGGCTTTTCAATCGTTTCTTCGGGGCCGCCTCGCGCAGTACCCCCAGAGAGACAAGCCGGTCGAATATCTTCTGCGGATATTCCAGTCCCAATTCGGACAATGCCTTAAAGTATTCCGCAGATTTTCCTGCGGCTGGCAGGCGCGCCACCAGCCACAGGGTTTCCTCCGCCAGTCTGTAGCAGGAGAACTTTGTGATTATCATCGAATCCGGACCGTTCTCCACGGCATAACCGGGCTTAAGATGATTTTCGTAGGCGATGTCTGCCGTAGACATATCAGGCGTGCGCGCTCCTGGTCGCGGCCTCGTTGGTTACGGTCCGGGCTCCGCCGTTTTCGAGACGCTTCTGGTATGCCAGTTTCAGTCCCTGCAGAATGGTGTTCTTTATCCCGTCGCAGTTGGGCTTGAACATGTCCCCGGTAACGGCCCGGCAGCGCACGCCGCACTGCCCGCCGCAGGCCAGCGCCACGGAGCATTTAACGCACTCGTCCATGTTGGCTATGTGCCGGGTCTTGTAGGTATTGCGGAGCGGAAAGAATTCCACCCCGCTCTCCGACACGCGGCCCACGCGGTTCTCCGGGTAGCCCGCCTCCTCGAAACAGCCATAAAGGTCTCCGAAGGGATCCACCACCAAAGTGTTCTGGATAGTCTGCATACAGAAGGAAGTCTGCATCAGGCCCAGACCTTTTTCCAGCTTGAACAGATAGCTCATGTCGTTAGCCCGCAAACTGACCGGATGCTCCATGTCGATGCCGAGATCGAAGACCTTGGAGGACAGTTCGCCGGCGTCCATGAAATCAGTAGTATCCACCTCGGCCACGTTGTCGTGCAGGGGGCTGGCGTAAATACCGGCATTGGGCGCGCCGAGGATGCTTCGGCTTTTCAATTCCTTGACCAGGTTGGGGATAGAGGCCAGGGTGCGCCTGTCCAGGTTGAGCCTAATGTTCACGTGGGTGCCCTGCTTGAGCATCAGGGCGATATTATCCACTATCTTGTCGAATGTTCCTTCGCCGGAGGCCGGGATGCGGGATTTGTCGTGCAGTTCGCGGTCGCCGTCCAGAGAGACCTGCACGTAATTCACCTTGCCGGGTCCCGCGCCAAAGATGTCCGGCATGGAGTCCACCTGCGTAGCGTTGCTGATGGCCCTGGAGCTCATGCCATAGCGCTTAGCGTAATCAAGAGCCTTGCGGATCACCGGGAGGTTGGCAGGCAGGAACGGCTCGCCGCCGTAGAAAGAGATCTCGGTGTTCTTAAGCTCTATCCCCGGCAGCACGGAGGAGATATGGCTTTCAAAGAGGTCCTCAACAAACTTCTCTGTCATGACCGCCCGGGATTTGTGAGGACGGTGCTCCTGTTGGTAACAGTATTTGCAGGCGAGGTTGCAGTTGTAGCTCATCAGCAGCATAATGCCGCCGTGCGCGGCCTGTCGTTCGCGCCTGCCATGCAAAGCGGCGGCGAATTCCCTGAAGCGGGCCTGCTCAGTTTCCGGCGCGAGGGTCGTTAGGTGACCGCGCCCGGCCAGGAATTCCAGGTCCTTCTGCGGCAGGAACGAGAGTGCCTGCGCGTCCTTCTCCCGGAGGCCGTCACCCAGTTTCCGCGAAACCGCGTCCATACAGCCGTTGATGCCGTTGAAGAGCAAGGCGGAATCTTCCAGATCTATCACGTTCAGGTATTGGCTGACGTAGTATTTGTTCATAATCGCCTCCTTGGAAAAGTTATCAACAGGTCCTGGCCGACGGAAGGAATTCCGCTGGATCGACACCCTTTTCCCAGGGAGCGGCTTTGCGGGAAAACCGTCCGTCTATAAGCACGGGGGATTCGTTAGGGACCAACCCCTCCACCTGCTGCCCGGCAGGCGCAGGAACGACCGAGGACTTTTCACTCCTTCCAGGAGCGCCCACCGCGAAGATTGCCGCAAGTATCGCTATAGCTATGTACATATCAGTCTCCTTAGTTTTACCCTCCGCCGGGATTCCTCCCGGCGGAGGATTTAGTCTTATGAGCAGGCTTACTTCGGGTTGTTCGGGGTGCACACCGTATATGACGTATTGCACCTGCAGCCGGAATTGACGCCGTTGCAGTCATCGGCCTTGGTCTCCATCATCAGAGGCAGCGCCTCGAACTCCATGCGGTCCTCCGCCTTTTCGAGGGTCAGCGCCTCGCCGTCGGTCAGGTTCAGGGACTTCATTATATGCGTGTCGTTCATTTTATTCTCCTTACGGTCTGTTTCTTTTTATGGCTTTACGCCAAAATCTTCCGCTAACCTACGTTTTTGCTGGGGCAGTCTATCACCAGAGAATTGCAGGAGCAGGAGCTGTTATTGCCGTTGCAGCCGCAGGAGGTGTACGAGTGGTTGCATTCGCAACCGGTGTTCACCCCGTTGCAATCCAACCGGGAAGCCATCAACGGCAGCGCCTCGAATTCCATGCGGTCCTTCGCTTTTTCCAGGGTAATCGACTCCCCCTTGGTCATGTTTAAAGACTCTATTATGTGGCTGTTTTTCATCTTTTATTCCGCTCCTTTCTGAAAGTCGGTTTTTTGCGCCCCCACCCTTCTATAGAGCAACATTTATGCCAGCCTCCGAAAAATCGGGGAAATCGGCCTGATTTTGGGCGGTTTTACGTCGGAGACGTGCTCCTGGAACGCCAGGGAAAGGGATGACGCAAAAGCGCCGAAATGCGTCCAATAAGGAACTTTATGGTTTCATTTGAGACTATTTTGCTACAATTTCAACATCAGGGCGGTCCGGGGATTCAATGAATAAACTCAATATTCTGGTGGTGGACGACGACAGGCTGGCGCGCGATATCATGGCAGACAATCTGGGCGGCCAGGCGGTGGATTTCGCCGCGGATAAGACAACGGCTGAACGCAAACTCAAGGCCAGCCATTACGATATCTGCTTCATAGATCTGATGCTAGGAGAGAATGACGATTATTCCGGTCTCAAGCTGATTCCGTTGGCCGTCGCTAAAGGAATATATTCAGTGGTAATGTCCAGCTGCGACACGGAAGAGACCATAAGCCGCGCCTATGCCCTGGGCTGCAAAGAGTTCTATGTAAAGGGCAACGAAGCGGCCAATGTCTCGGCCATAATAGGCCGGTATCTCCAGGGCGGGGCGGGCAAGAAGGCCGAGAATATATTCGCTAAGGATTTTATAACGAACGACCCCATCACGCGGGTCATGGTGGCGGAGGCCCTGAAATATGCCCCCACCAATCTCCCGGTCATGTTGCTGGGCCCTTCCGGAACGGGCAAAACTACGCTGGCGGAGCTGCTGCATAAACATTCCAGCCGCAAGGGTGATTTTGTCGCCATCAACTGCGCGGCCTACACGGAAGACCTGCTGGAAGCGGAATTGTTCGGCTACAGGCGAGGCTCGTTCACAGGCGCGCACGAAAACCGCAAGGGGAAACTGGCCCAGGCCGACAAGGGCACGCTGTTCCTGGACGAGATCGGGGCAATGAGCCAGTCTATGCAGGTGAAGCTCCTTAAGGCCATAGAAGAAAAATCGTTTTACCCGCTCGGGGCCGACACCCCTGAGTATTCAGACTTCCGGGTGATAAGCGCCACGCTTGAGGATGTGCAGAAACTGCTGGCGGAGCGGGAACTGCGCTTCGACTTCTTCCAGCGCGTCCACGGCATGACGGTGACCCTTAAACCTCTCTCGCAGAGGAAATGCGATATCCTGCCGCTGATAGGGGCTTTTACAAAAAATACCAGGCGCCTGGCTTTTTCTCCGGAGGCCAAGGAGCATCTGCTGTCCTATGCCTGGCCCGGCAATACGCGCGAGCTGAAGCGCTTTGTGGAAATAGTTTCAGCCGGGGCCGAAGGGCAGATATCCCTTGAAGTAATATCTCGCCACCTGAAACAGGCAGAGGCGCAGCCGGGGGAGCCGCTTTCATTCACGCAGACGCAGTACGACTATGCGCTCAGGAACGGCCTTATCGAGCTGGCCGAGAATCTAAAAGCCGCTATCATCAGGCGCAATCTCGAAGAGAACCACGGCAAGAAAGCCGCCACGCTAGAACAGCTCAAGATCTCAAAGCGCCTGCTGTATTCCGTGGTCGAACCGAAGCAGCCAGGTGGAGAGGTAAAATAACATGGCCGACATTGAAAAGATCCAGCATTCCATAAAGTCCAAGACCGCCAGCCTTAAAGAAGCGGCGGAGTTCTTCAACAAGTGTCCAGACGCTAAGAAGCTGGAACGTGTGGCGGTAATGCGCGATGTGGCGCAGAATATTGATCGGCTACTCGGAGAGTTGGAGGCGGAACTGAAAAACGACGGAAACAGGAAACCCTAGTCAGGCCCGCCAGGGAGATTCTTTCCCGCGCACTTTCAGCCAGGACAGGTGCGCGAAACGTTCCGGCGAGTAGCCGGTGACCAGAGTTAAATTCGTAAAACCCTTTTCTTTAAGGGCTGCGGCGACATCCTCGCCTTTCGTGTCCGCACCCAGCTCAGAATCGATATAGACCGGGGTTGCCCTAGAGAAGGCTTCAAGATCGGCAAGAAATTCCGCCGGGTCCCTGTAGCTTTTCAGTTCTATCCCCGCTTCTTCCGCGGCTGTCTCCCAGTTCATGTGCACGATGGCATCGTCGTCGATCAAAACCGCCATGGACAGCGCGCCCACTTTCACCGGGACAAATTCCAATAGATTTTTAGGAATACTCCGCACTTTGAGCCGGGCACAGGCCTCTATTATCCGCTTTTCCTCGCTGCGGCCGGTAACGAGGATGGTGCGCGGGCAGAGGCCCTGCTCTTCGGCCAGGCTCAGGCCGGTTTCTTTGTGCCCGGAAAGTTCATAATCAAAAAGACAAAGGGCGGCCTTCGCTTTGACCGGTTCGGATTTGGTCCAGGCGCGCAGACTCTCTGGCTCGCTGAAAAACAGAATTTCAATGTCATGCTCTTTGAGCCCGAGCGGCTCAAGTTTTTTCTGCCAGAGACCATGAATCCCTTTATCGTCGTCGAGAACAACGACCGGCCGGCCGGGGACAAGCTCAACCGCCGCGACAAAACCTACCGGAGGCTCAGCCCTTGGCAGTTTTATCGCTACAACGGTTCCCTCTCCCGGCGTTGAAGAAATAGTCAGGCTCCCGCCCCAACTCTCAGCCATGGTTCGTGCATGGAAAAGCCCAAGGCCTGAGCCCCCGGCCTTGCCGTGCGTCTCACCCTTCTTACCGAGCTTTGCCAGAATTTCAGGCGGGATGCCCTTGCCATCGTCGGCGATGGTCAGAATGACTCTATCCCCCTCCTCCGCCAATCGCACGTCCACCTTGCCCCTGTCGTCCAGCGCCTCTACGGCATTATTGACCAGGTTGGAGAGCACTCTCCCGAATTCCACCGGCTGTATAACCGCGAATAATCCGTAGGTTTCTCGGGTAGGCTTGAAATCTATGTCTATGCCGGGCTTTGATCCGTATTGGACGCGTTTCTCGGTGATGACTGAATTAATAATTCCGGAAAGCAGCCGGACTTCAGCCGCCCCCCCGGTATCGGAGCTGGCGACACTTATTACGTCCTGCTGCCGGCGGTTCCTTTCCAGCAGGCTGTTCGCCACGTCCCGGATGCGGTTGAGCGAGTGCCTCACGATTGCGCGTTGCTTCTCG
>JBFMGN010000015.1:0-15503 GCA_040752435.1 Spirochaetota bacterium | reverse complement strand
TGTCAAGAAACGCTCGGCGGCGAAACTAACGGCTTCCAGGATAGCATCGCGACGGTGTAACGCCTCTTCCGCAGAATAGCGTCTTTCCTCGATACCCATGGCCGAGGCAATGATTCCCATGAGTTTCTTGTCTTCTTCACTGGGAACAAAGTCTTCTTGATAAACGACGCACAGTGAGCCAACGCAGGCACCGCCCAATTTGACTGCCACTCCAACATAGGTCTGCAAGTTATACAAAAGCACATTGGGGTCCGTCTGAGCGTACGGAGTTTCGGGCAGATTGCGGACAACAAGAGGTTGGGCATCGCCACGCTGGATCACGTCATAACAGACGTGACCATTGGGCTTATCCAGATGGTTATAATCTGAGGGTGTGTTCCACTGTCCCCATGAGCAGAGCCTCCCTCGATCGAGGCGATTATAGAGTGCAAAGGCAGCCCCCATCAGCTCCCCACAGAGCACAGTGAGGTGGTTCATGTTCTCGTGCGGGTCAGTCCCAAAGCCTAGAAAGCACTCACTCATCTTCGTCAAACGTTCCTCGGCCCGCCGCTTCTCGTCGCGCAACCTTTTCTCCTGTACTGCCTGCACCACCGCCGGCCCCAGCCGCGCCAGGCGATCTTTAAGCAGGTAATCGGCAGCCCCTTCCTTTATAGACTCCACCGCCTCCTCCTCGCTGATCGAGCTGGTGACGACAATGAACGGAATGTCCAGACCGCGCTCCCGCAGAAGCCGCAGAGCGTGTATGGCATCGAACTGCGGCAGGGCGTAGTCGGCCAGGATGATGTCGAGAGACGGGTCGAGACGGCTGACGTAGTCTGGCTCAGTTTCCACGCGCTGCCAGTCGGGTTCGTACCCGGCCTGACGCAGCGCGTGCAGCATCAGTTCCGCGTCGTCTGGACAATCTTCAAGGATGAGAATGCGCAGGGGAGTGGGCATAAGAACCTCCATTGCGGATTACAGATTGTATATTTCAGATTTGTTCAATCTGCAATCTGAAATCATGGTACCGGCGGTTGGTTAAGCAACAACCAGTACAGCCTCAACTGCCGCACGGATTGGGTGAACTGCTAAAAGTCCACCGGCTTGACGATGTAACTCTTAACGATGTTGCGCTCCTTGCGCGATGAGGTAAGCACAGCCAGCGGGGTCGTTCGCGTGCGCGAATCGGCTTTAATTTGCCGCGGGACTTCCAGGCCGTCCACATTGGGCAATTTCAGGTCGAGCAGGACGACTTTGGTGGCGTTGCCAATGTTGCGCTGCCTATACGCGCCGGTGCAAAAGATAAAGTCGAACACCCTGGCTTCATCGCGCACGACTTCAATACGATTGGCAATGTTGTTCTTCTTCAGAGTGTGGAGTGTACCTCGCCACCATTCCATCCTCACACTTTAATGATAGAAAAAGTGATACTGGAGTGCAAGTTCTGGAAGGGGAAAAAACGGAGGAAACAAGGAACTGACCCACCATAATTTTTAGTCGGAACTCCGGGAAATCCTCCCGGAACGCGATGCCGTACTGCTGGATCAGTTCGACGAGATTGTTCACCAGATGGAAATACTGGACCTGCCCCAGCAGCCGGATGAGCAGCAATTCTCAATTTGGCACGCTGGAAACGGCGCATGAACCCACAAGTATTACGATCCGCGGGGCCGGTACAGCGGCGTAGGTTTTTCCCAGGGCAAGTTTCATATTGAGAGAAACGGGACCGGTAATCAAGAGCCCGTCCGTGTGGCGGGAAGAGGCCATAAACTGTATACTGAATCTGCCTATGTCCCACCCGATGGTGGCGCGGTATTGTATGGAAAAACATACAAGCAATCAGGGATTATTATTCCAATCCTGAGACGTATCTTGAAACTCAATTGTGGATGAAACTCTACCATTTTGAACATTTTCACGATAATACCTGCTTTGCAAATGAAATTTTTATCTGGTTTGGCGTCATAACCGAATTAAGCTTTTTTCGCGCCCCAATTGTTTTTCATGCGAATAAAGAGGGATGGATTTCGGAAGCGGAACTTTCTTAAACATTTCAGCGGGATAACGTATTGTCACAATTGAAACGATAGCGATCACTCTCTATGACGTCAACCGGATAAAACTAAAAATGAATGATGTGGTTATCGGTACTGGCATGATTTGTTTTTTGAACTTATGGCGGTTTACTTCAGGCATAAGTGTCTATGGATTCGCCAGTGCCTTCTTCACGGGGCGGCTTTTCGTCCGCAGCCGGTTCCCGGTTGTTTTCTTCAACCGGCCTCTGCTGTTCTACCGGTTCTTCAGGGGGAGGAGCCGGGCTGAAAGGGATGGGTTCAATTTGCATAGTCGACCTCCATGTCCAAAATAGTATTCCTTTTTTAAATTTACGGTATTAGATGTAGGAATGTCAAATTTTTTCAGGGTGCGGCAGAAATTCCCCGCCGGGCTAGATGCGCTGCGTTATAGAATGAGGTATTATACTTACATCATTTAACTTAATTCTTAAAAAGTTAACATAATAATTAAAAAAATAACAAAAAAGCTTGACAGTTAACATAATGAGATCTATAATATAGGGTATTAAATTAATCCCCGGCAATAAGGCAGAAATCGATTAAAAGGAGGATCTGCGATGAAAAACCAAAAATATGGAATTATTCTTACTGTGTTTCTATTCTGTGCATCAATGCTTATGGCAGGCGGTGTACAGGAAAGTGAGGCTCAAAAGCCAGCCGCTGATGTTCAAACTGTTAAAGTATCCGACGCACCTATTTACAATTTTAAATGGGCAACTGCCGCGGCTGCTGAACAACCAGCAACAATAATATCCGAGAAAATCTGTTCTGAGATTTTGCAAGCTTCAAATGGGCGAATTAAAATAACTCTCTATCCTGGTAGTGTTTTAGGAGCTGAACGGGATTGTTTAGATATGCTGCGTGCCGGCACTATCCAGTTCATGACAACCGGGCCTTCTATATTCAATTCGTTTTATGACCCTGTACAAGCCTTGACATTACCATACTTATTTAAGGATGTTCAACATGCGTACAAGTATTTTAACGATGAATTTGGCCAGAAAATGTTTAACGATATTATTCTGAAAAAGACCGGTATCCGAACGATTGCCTGGCGAAATTATCGCAAAAAGGAAGCAGCCTCCTACACCGTTCTATAATCTATTTGCACAGGCACCTCCAACACTTTTCAGGGTTTCCGTTTGAGAGGGAAACAAGCTATTGGAAGGGTCCTGATCCGCTGCAATCAATTGATCTGAATAGTAAACGCTTACAAGCCAGGGACGTAACCTGTTCCAAACTGTGATTTTACATGCTCTTTATAACCTTCACCAAAGGGCATCCAGGCGGTAGTTCCACCATCAACAATCAGAGTCTGTCCGACGATGTAACGAGCATCGTCAGTTGCAAGGAAAACCGCAACTTTGGCAATATCAAGAGGATTTCCGGCGAAACCGCATGGAATTTTTTTTCCGAATTCCTTAATAGCAGATTTGCTACTAACGTCAGGAGAAAATCTAAAATGTTTCTCTGCCGGAATCGCTCCCGGCGCGATAGCATTTACCCGAACGCCCTTCGGCGCAAGTTCGATTGCCAATTGGCGCGTATAAGCTACTATTGCCCCCTTGGTGCCTGCATAAACCGAATGGTCGGTGTAACCTTGAAAAGCATGAATCGAGGTGATATTGATTATAACGCCATGACTGGTAATTAAATCGGACAATGTCTTTTGTGTCAGGAAGAACTGTCCCCGTACGTTGACCTGATATAACAGATCAAATTGTTCGGGGGTCACATTTTCAAATGGAATATTCATGGTAATTCCGGCGTTGTTTACAAGGACATCGAGTCCCCCCAGGAAATCGACAGCCTGCCGTGAAAGAGTGTTAATCTGGTCTATAGAGGCCATATCCGTTTTAAAGGCCTTAACTTTTCGATCTAATTTAGTTATCTCTTTCACAAGAGTGGTGGCACCTTTCTCGCTGTGGGCGTAGTGTACGGCGACAGAGGCGCCTTGTTTGGCGAATTCCAAGGCGATTTCCTGTCCAATGCCTGTTCCAGCCCCTGTTACCAATACCCGCTTTTTCCGCATTTTTAATTCATTCATGTTCGGTCCTTCCAATCGCTTCGCCTATAGGTAGAAAATAAATCCTACAAAAATTTTTCTTGTAATAAATGTTAACACTTTAATAAAATTGATGTCAATAAGTAATTGGTGCTTGACAAAAAGATATTCGTGTAGATAATTATATTTATATTATAGCTAAGGATATAATTAAGTATAAAAGGAGACCAAACTGAGTCGTTCTCTGAATAATGCCAAGCAAACTGCCTATGTGGTGGCAGTAGAGTATTTGCAGGAAAAAATAATTTCGAAAGCTTATAAGCCAGGTGATTTTATCAGCGAAGCTGACGTCGCATCCGAATTGAAAATAAGCCGAGGGCCCGTTCGCAAAGCGTTGCTTACCCTGGAAAGTGAGGGATTAGCTGAAATACATGCTAATGGCCGCACTATTGTTTTAGGCCTTTCGCAGAAATACCTTACGGATATGTATGATTTGCGAATGATGTTGGAAAAAGAAGCTGTTTTAAGGATAATTGAACAGGACTTTACGGATTTTTCACCGCTTCTGGCAACTTTTAAGAAAATGCTGGAAATTTCTGAGGAAAATAAATCGGCGAATGAAATTTCGGAGGCGAATAAAAAACTACTGGTTGAATTGGATTATACATTTCACAGTCATCTAATGAGTCTATCCGAAAACAGGGCGTTATATAATGCATGGAAAACTGTAAACCCACTGATGAGGACGCTTATGCTCCAGAACATCGATCTTATTTCAATTGAGATAAAGCGACACAAGATAATTATGGATTCGCTTATGCGTAAAGAGAAAGAGTGCATTGATATATTACAGGAGCATTTGATAGGCGCTAAAAATAAGTTATTGAAAATTTTTTACGGTTGATTCTTTTATTAAATCTCAAGGGCCTCCGAGGTTTGAAGAAAAACCTCCGTCCACAAATAGTATCTGCCCGTTTACATAATCAGAGGCTTTAGATGCCAGAAAAACAATTGCACCTTCCAGATCTTCCGGCCTTCCCCATCTGCCGGCAGGAGTACGATTAACTACCCAGTTGTTGAATTGAGTATCCTCGGTGAGTTTGATGTTCATTTCAGTGGAAAAATATCCGGGTCCTATTCCGTTTACCTGAATATTGTATTTTCCAAGTTCCGTGGCCATCGATTTTGTAAGCATTTTTAACCCGCCCTTCGATACTGTGTATGCGGAAATCGATTTTCTGGCAAAATCCGACAGGAGTGAACATATATTAATTATTTTGCCACCACCCGCCTTTATCATACCGGGTATGATTCGCCGGCTCAGCCAGAAGGGGGCAGATAAATTTACATTCAGAATATAGTCCCATTTTTCTCTAGGAAAATCGGTAATCGGCGCTCGGTATTGTGTTCCTGCATTATTTACCAGGATATCGATGATTCCAATTTCTTTGTTTATTCGAATAAGGCTTTCTTCAGTCTGTTCCGTATTTGTTATATCAAACGAGTAGCCGCTGCATTTAAAGTTTCCAGTTCTCAGTTCTGTAAGGGCATTTTTAATGGTATCCGGGTCGATGCCGTTGATAATAACCTTTGCACCTGCCCGGCATAGTCCTTTTGCGAGCGCAAACCCTAATCCCCTGCTTGAGCCGGTAACTAATGCGATTTTCCCTTTTAAGTCAAATAAACAGCCAGACATTTCTTTTTCCGCATATTTTACTATAGTTCGTATATAATGCAATATAATATTAATGTCAACAAGCTAATAAAATTGTTAGCAATATATTAATTATTTTTTGATTTTATGATCGATGCATGGCGATGAATTCTTTTTTATCATATGTTAACATAAATACAAAAAAAAATGACAATAACACTTGACAGTTAACATAAAATGATTTATGATGTACAAAAAATTAAAAGGGGGAGATTCTATGAAAAGATTTTTTACTGTTTTTATTCTGATGCTTTTCTTGCTATCTACCGGACTTGTATTTGCCGCCGGTATTCCTGTTGTGGTTCCCCATAGCAAAATCACACCGGAAGAGGTTCCCGGTCCCATCGCCTGGGTAACGAACGATAATGTTCAGTTCGGTATCGAAGCCGGACAAGTGCTGGCTGAAGCCTTGGGAGGAAAAGGGACTATTGCTATAACTCAAGGTGGATTTAATCCCCAGGAGAATCCACCCGCTGAAGCTCTTACGAAATATATTCATGATAATTATCCCGGCATCAAAGTTCTTGATCCGATTGAAGAAGGTTTTGATCTGGCAATGGCAGAAACCCGTATTACTTCCCTTCTTCAGGCGAACCCGGATATTACCGCCGGATTCGGTACAACCGGTAACAGTCCGGTAACCTGGTCAAATGCCTGTAATAACCTCGGAAGGAACGATGTTTTAATCATTGGCATGGATTATTCCCGGCAGAATATCGACCTGGTGAAGAACGGTAAGGTATATGGGATCGTTGCCCAGCCGCTTTTTGAAATCTTTCAACAATGTGCTGTGATCTTAGACGCGAAAATTCATGGGAAACCGTTTAAGTATGAAAATCTGCTTCCGTCCCCGATAGTAGATAAGAAAAGAATGAAACTGGAGGCCCGAGAAGCCCTTTCTCAAATAGCATTTAATATGCCTTCGATTAAGGAGAAGGTTGAAAACTTTTCCGGCGGCCAGAAACAGGCCATCGCTATTACACGAGCCAATATTTTCAGTAAAAACGTATTGATAATGGATGAGCCGACTGCGGCTCTGGGGGTTCAGGAAAGTGCAAAGGTGCTTTCATTAATCAAAGATTTTTCAGTCCGGAAGGCGGTAAAAGCCATCATTGTCATAAGCCACAATATGGAACATGTAATTGATATCGCCAATCGTGTAATAGTCATGAGGCGAGGCAAACGGGTAGGCACTGTGAATATAGATGATTATAAGAAAGAAAATAGAATGGAAATCCTGCACGGGAAGCTCGTCGCATTAATTACCGGACTTGAATTCGCTTAACGAGGAGTAGAAATGTACCGGCCCGTTATTTCCCAGGAAACAGTCTTGAAGTTATATACGGTAATGGTTTTATTAAGAAAATTTGAGAATAATGTTGCGATTTGTTACGGCCAGGGAGAAATCCCCGGTTTTGTACACCTTTATCAAGGAGAAGAAGCGGTGGCCGCGGGTGTTTGCACCCATCTCGCCGACGCGGATGTTGTGGCAAGTACCCACAGGGGGCATGGGCATGTGCTGGCGAAGGGCTGCGATATCAGGCGGACGATGGCTGAACTGTATGCCAAAGAAACAGGTTTAAGCGGGGGTAGAGGAGGCAGCATGCATATGTATGATAAATCCCATGGCCTTGTCGGAACTAATGGTATAGTAGGCGGGGGTATTCCTATGGCACTGGGAGCGGGTTTAACCTTTAAAACCAAAAAAACATCGAATGTTGCGGTAACTTTTTTTGGCGACGGTGCCAGTAATATGGGAATATTGTATGAATCCCTCAATCTTGCCGCCAGCCTGAAATTACCGGTTATATTCGTATGTGAAAACAATCTTTATGCCACCTCAACACCGTTAAAAAAAGTAGCGGCCAATCCTGAAATTGCTACAAGAGCCGCGGCTTTCAACATGCCCGGCGTAAGCGTTAATGGGAATGATGTACTGGATGTTTTTATTGAGGCAGGGAACGCGGTCAGGCGGGCAAGGAACGGGGAAGGTCCGACTTTAATCGAAGCAAAGACCTACAGGCAGCACGGGCACCATGAAGGCGATGAACTTTACGGCACCTACCGTACGAAAGAGGAAGTGGAAGATTGGAAGAATAATAAAGACCCCTTGTTTCTTTTTAAAAAGTATATTTCTGAGGAATTTCCCGGAATGGAAGAAAGATTAGACGAAATAGAAAGAGAAGCGGATGTCCTTATCCAGGACGCGGTCGATTTCGCGAGAAAAAGTGAATTCCCGCAGCCGAAAAATGTTCGGGAACACTTATTCAGAGGATAGCCGAAAATGGGAATTAAAATCAGTTATATGAATGCCATACGCGATGGTATCGCAGAGGAAATGCGAAGGGACCCACGTATTATCATTTTGGGTGAAGGCATTGGCGAGCGCGGCGGAAGTTACGGGCATACGAAAAACCTATGGCAGGAATTCGGAAAAGAACGGGTAATTGATGTCCCGATCAGCGAAAATGGTTGGGTCGGGATGGGAGTCGGGGCGGCGGTTTCGGGTTTACGGCCGATTTTGGACTTAATGTTTGCGGACATTCTTTTTGAAATCATGAGCCCCCTTGCACACCAGGCGGGGAAACTCTGTTATATGTCCAACGGCCAGTTTTCGGTTCCCTTGGTTATTCGTTCACAAATGGGAGCACGGACCACAGGACCGCATCATTCAGGAGCATATTATCCGATTCTCATGCACATACCGGGAATAAAAATAGCGGTTCCCTCGGATGCATACACTGCAAAGGGTTTGATAAAAACGGCAATCCGTGATGATAACCCGGTGCTGTTCTGTGAGGACAAGTTTTTCTTTAATAAAAAAATGGAAATACCGGAAGGGGAATATACCATCTCCTTTGGACAGGCTTCCATTGTTCGTGAAGGGCAAGAACTGACCATAATAGCTATTGGCACAATGCTGCACAAGGTTCTTGAAACTCTGGATTCGGGTAATATTTCTGTCGAGGCAGAGGTAATCGATCCCAGGACTCTCCTCCCGCTGGACATGGAGACGATTATTAGTTCCGTTCAAAAAACCGGCCGCATCCTTATTGTTGAGGAAGCTCATCTTACCTGCAATGCCGGCGCGGAGATAATAGCGCAAATCTGTACGCAAAATCCGTGCATATTGAAAAAAGCGGACCGGGTATCAACCCTGGATATCCCGCATCCTTTTTCTCCAATTCTTGAGAGGGAGATGGTGCCCGGTACCGAGAGGATCAGGAAGTCTATCGTGAATCTGATGAAAGACTGAAGGAACAACAGGGAGGAGAACAAATGAAAACGGAAGTTTTAATTCCCCAACAGGGATTAACTTCGGAAGAGGTTACAATACTAGAAATTTTCAAGAAAGTTGGCGATAGGGTAGAAAAAGGGGACGAACTTTTTCAGATGGAATCTGAAAAATCGAATTTCCCATTGGAATCGCCAGTAAAGGGAACAATAGTGGAAATACGGGTAAAGGAACAGGATGAAGTAAGTATTGGAATGGTTGCACTGGTTATTGAAGAGGATCCGTGAGATGGATATGAAAAAACTCTTTTCTTTGAATGGAAAGACCGCAGTCATTACCGGTGCGATAGGTGGTTTCGGAGAAGCAATTGTACCGATGCTGGCGGAAGCCGGAGCGAATGTCGCTATGGCAAGCAGAAGGAATCCGAATCAAAGCGAGTCGCTTGTAAAAAAAGTGGTAAAGGCCGGCAGGCGCGGAGTTTATTATCAGTGCGATGTACGAGAGGAAGATCAGGTAAAAGACTTCGCCGCCAAGGTTAAAAATGATTTCGGAACCATAGACATTCTAATAAATAATGCGGGTTTTGCGGAATTGGTCCCTGTTGAAAAGATGACCCTGAAACAATTTGAAGATACCGTTGAGACGAGTTTGATGGGAAGTTTCCTTTGTACGAGGGAATTCGGCAGGTACATGCTTAAACAAAAAAGCGGGAGAATAATTTGTATTGCCTCGATAGCCGGACTTATCGGTTTGCCAAGAGGGACGGCGCATCACGGGGCTGCCAAGGCAGGGGTAATGGGTTTTGTAAGGACCGTTGCCGTGGAATGGGCGAAGTACGGTATCACCGTTAATGCCATTGCTCCCGGACAAATCGATACGCCGCCTTTACGAAAAGTAATGGGAAATTCTCAATACGCTAAAGACATATTGAGCAGCATACCGGTAGGAAGGGTTGGTCGTCCGCAAGAGATCGGAGCAGCAATGATTTTCCTGGCATCAGATTCCGCCGGTTTTATCACCGGGCAGACTTTGGTGGTGGATGGAGGAAGTACAATATTCTGATAACTGGCAAGGTGTCGCTATGGAAAATTTAATACGAATAGGTTTAACAGGCTGCGGTTTCATTTCTACATACCATTACGATTGTCTCAAGCGCATATACGGCTTGAATATCGAGGTAACCGGGGTTTTCGATAACAATATCGAAAAGGCGAGAATGTTTGCTTCTGAGCGGGGTATTCATCCTTTTAAAAGTCTGGAGGATCTTCTGGCAAATGTAGATGTCGTAACGGTGGGAACGCCGCCTGCGACTCACGAGAGTATAATTCTGGCTGCCGCGACCATGGGAAAAGACATCATTTGTGAAAAACCGCTTATCGGATATGCCCCGCCTGCTGAAGAAAAGAATTTTGTCGGGATAACAGCCCCCAAGGAACTAATGCGAAAGTCGGTATATGGCAGTCTTGCCAGAATAGAGAATGCTATAAAAAAGAATAGTGTCAATTTTTGTTATTTTGAGAATCTGATTTATTCTCCTTCGCTGCAGAAGGAACGGGAGATAATAGAAAAAACCGGGGCGCAGATACTGAGAATGCTTGGTGAGGAATCGCACAGAGGGAACCATGCGACATATTCCAGTAACTGGAAATACGCCTGCGGCGGTTCCTTGATAAGTACCGGCAGCCATCCCATAGGCGCTCTTCTTTATCTGAAAAGAGTAGAAGGTCACGCCTCCGGAAAGGGTATTATAAAGCCTCTTAGTGTAAGCGCACGGATTCAGCAACTGACTAAATTGAACTCTTATAAGGACAAGGGGTTTCTAAGATCTGACTATTATGATGTTGAAGATTATGCCTGGGTCCATATCGACTTTGAGGATGGTACTGTTGGGGATGTCGTTACCGGAGCGACAGTGTTGGGAGGTCTTTATGATTATGTGGAGGTATTTGCCAATAATCATAGATCCCGATGTCGAATGAACCCAATTAATAGCCTGGACGTTTACAATCCGGAAATACCGGAGTTTGACAAGGTGTATCTTGAATATGGGTTGTCGACTAACAAAGGATGGTCGCACGCCGTGACGGACGAATATTGGGTAATGGGGTATCAACAGGAGATGCAGGACGCATTGGAAAGCTTTGTCCAGAAACGAAGACCGGTGTCGGATATTGCGGAATGATGTGCATGGATTTTTACGCTGATGTTATTTATGCAAATTCTACCGGAAGTATTGCAGGGCTAATTGTTGAACCTTATTTAGGCACCGCCGGTTTTATTTTCCCTCCCGAAGGATGGCTAACACGATTGGAAGGGTGGGCAAAGGAAAGAAATTTCCTGATAACTTTTGATGAGGTTCAGTCCTCATTCGGGCGTACCGGAAAGATGTGGTCAATGGAATGGGAGGATAATAAACCGGATATCGTAGCAGTAGGCAAAGGAATCGGCAGTGGTGCCACTACGTCCGCTATTCTTTTAAGAAACGAACTGCTTGATCACATTGAATCCGGTGATCTGGGAAGTACCAACGGAGGGAATCCTATTTCTACGGCAGCCTGCTCCACTGTTCTTGAAATTCTTAAGGAAGATAACCTGATTGAAAATTCCCGAAAAATGGGTGCGATAATGATGAGACGATTATTGGAAATACGGGAAAATTCGCCTCTTCTGGGTGATGTGCGCGGAAAAGGACTGGCAATGGGGCTTGAACTCGTTAAAGATAAAAACATCAAAGAACCTGCTCCCGATAAGGCACAGGCGCTTGTGCTTGAGTGTGCCCGCCACGGACTCCTTATCGGAATAGTAGGCCTGTATGGAAACGTAATAAGAGTTGCTCCTCCTTTAGTGATAACCGAGGAGCAGGTCCAGGAAAGCCTGGATATTATGGAGAAAGCGCTACGAGTTATTTCGTAACCCGGGGTTACTATTTTGAGGATTGACGAAGTTTTACAGAAACGGACGATAGATTTTCTTTTGAGGATGATTTCAATTCCATCGCTCAGCGGCGAGGAAGAGTCGATGGTAGAACTCTGCCGCCAGGTATTTCAGGAAGTTTCGGATAAAACAGTAACAATTCCGATTCCCCAATGCATTAAAAAGGATCCGTACTATTGCTCCGTTAAAAAAAACCTGGATTACAGAAACAGACATAATCTTGGGATTATCTTGAGTGGTAATAAAAAGGGAAAACCTTTGCTCTTCAACGCGCACCTGGATGTTGTTCCACCGTCTGAGGGAGACAGGCATTCGTTTTCTCCGCGTAAAGAAGGGAGGATAGTTTACGGACGAGGTGCTTGCGACGACAAGGGCTCGATCGCGACCCTTTTTTTGCTTTGCTCGCTGTTAAAAATACGGTGTGTTGTACCCAAGCAGGACATCATTATCCATCTTGTATGTGAAGAGGAGATCGGTGGTAACGGCACATTGGCCATTTTAAAGGATAAGTTTGATGCGGTTGGTGTTATTAATATGGAGCCGACAAATCTGCATATCAGTATCGGACACCGTGGTGCGGTGTGGTTTAGAATTTCTTTTTTCGGAAAAGCCGCCCATAGCGGTTCGCCTGCATCCGGAAGAAGCGCGTTGAAAATGGCAGTAAAGAGCATGGAATTGTTGGAAGGTTATCATACCGATATTCTTCAGGCTTCAAAGGATATTGAACCATTCAACGTCTTTGAAAATCCGATGCCCTTGACATTCGGTATGCTAAACGCAGGAGAGTGGCCCGCCAGTGTACCTACGCATGCAGTAATAGAAGGGGTGTGTGGTTTTTTACAGAATAAGTGCACATCGGAGATTCAAGAGGGAATTAATACTGTGTTGAAGGCTTTTTTTGGAAAGGCCTTCGATGATCATATTAAGGTGGAATTTCCTTTCCGAAATGAACCATACGTTATAGATAAAGACCACTATATGGTCCGGACGTTTAAAAATGCCTTATTAAAGAGTGGTAAAACCGCTGAAGTGACTGCTTTAACTGCCTGCTCGGATTTGTGGCGATACTATTACGCGCAGGGAATTTCCGGTATTCAGTTCGGCCCCGGCAGATTGGAATTCGCTCATGCAAAGAATGAGCGGATAAGCATTGATGATATTTTTATGGCATCTGAGATTCTTTACAATTTTGTAACTTAGTTGTAAATGCATGTCACTAATGGAGTGATTTAAGGCCTTGAGCTTTGAGGCAGTTCCTTCACTTTAATAACCTTTTCCGCAATTTTGGCAAAATGGAATCCATTAATTGCATATTCGACAACTGTGGGCAGAGCTTTCATTTTTGTGAAGATTGTTGTAAAGATCAGTTTCCAATATAGCCACCGTGTATTTGACAGGACCCCTATCCGCCAGATACTGGTAAAGAATGCCTTGAAGTAGGAAAAACAAAATTTCCCACCCCTGGCTGTGGGCTTATAATTGGCCAGGAAGGTAAAAATCCTCTGGTAGTACTGCCTGGGGGAATAAATTATAGAAAGGATTTTTTTATACCCTGCCAACAGTTTCGCCTTTCCCATTTTAGGGATAAAATTGAAGCTCCCGTCTGTGGCTTCTCCCCCTGTTGCACTTAAGAGCCTTCCTTCGGCCTTAAGCCTGTACCACAGCCGGGTTTGCGGCAATGCATTGAGGATGGCAACCATGGCAAATACCACTCCCGACTTCTGAATAAACTGCGTCTGGACATCAAAAATATTCTCAGGGTCATTATCGAACCCTACGATAAACCCTCCCATGACCTGCATTCCGTTCCTTTGGATGGTTTTTATCACTTCATTTAAATTCCTGGTTGTATTTTGCAGCTTGCCTGTTTCTTTAAGACTTTCGATGCACGGAGTTTCAATTCCTAGAAAAACTTTGTGAAAATTCGCCAGACTCATCATCTGCATCAACTCTTCATCATCGGCAAGATTTATACTTGCCTCTGTCATAAACTTAAACGGATACCTGTGAAGCTTCTGCCAATTGATAATTTCCGGCAGAAGCTGTTTCACATTCCGCTTATTTCCGATGAAATTATCATCTACTATAAAAACCGAACCATGCCATCCGGCGGAATAGAGAGCGTCAAGTTCTCTCAATATTTGATCGGCAGTTTTGGTCCGGGGGGCTCTTCCGTTCATCACAATAATGTCGCAGAACTCACAGTTAAAAGGACAGCCGCGTGAATACTGAATAGACATAGAGATATAGTTTTTGGTATTTATGAGCGACCACATGGGCAGGGGGGTGTCTTTCAAGTCGGGTTTGATTTCCGATCTATAAATTTGTCGGGCTTTTCCATCCAGAAGGTCTTTTAAAAAAAGGGGCAGGGTGATCTCCGCTTCATTCAGCACAAGGTGATCGACATTTGCAAATTCCTCGTAATGCGACGAGAAATATGGTCCGCCCGCCACCACAGTTTTTCTCAAATCTTTACACCGCTTTATTATTTCTTTTGCGCTTTCCTTTTGCACAATCATGGCGCTTATAAAAACCATATCCGCCCACAAAATGCAGTCATCGGTCAGTTCCGATACGTTTAAATCGATAACTCTCTTGTTCCATTCCTTGGGCAGGAGAGAGGCTACAGTCAGTAATCCTAAGGGCGGAAACGCGGCTTTGGCCGAAACAAAACGGAGTGCGTATCTGAAGCTCCAGAAGGTATCGGGATATTCCGGATATACAAGTAATATATTCATGGTATAAAGCTATACCGGTCTTCGGTGTTGGTCAATCATCCCCAAATCACATGTTTTCCAGCCTGTCGATGATACATTATTGATTTAGTATCAGAATATCACTAATATGCTCTACAGTATGTCCGAGCTTGAGAAAAAGATAACCGGTGACTGGTTTGATATTCGTGAAAACTCCGAAAACGAGACGAAGCTGGAAGATCTTTTTCGTCTCAACGAACAGAAACTGCGTGAGATTATAGAGGAGATACGTAATTCTGTTGAAGAAGGAATTCTCGAATATAAACGCAAAATGCTGTTTCCCGTTTTCCCTTTCCTGGAGTCCCTGAAGTATGATTCCAGGGGTTTGGAACATCTTCTCCCCCAGGCGGCAAAGCTTACCTCCCTTTTATACGTCCTTCTCCTTCAGAGACTTTTGGCACGTGGGACCATAGCGTTAAGCCGGGAGGCAATCAATCTGGAGACGGAAGGCGAGAATGACCTTAAAACGATAATACAAGATATTAATGCCAGGATTAAAGAGAATCCGGAGATAGCGAGCCATCCAGCCGTTAAAAACATCTTCATGCAGATGAATATCTATAAAAAAGAACTCGAAAACATGAAAAAAATGTCTCCGAACATACCCCAGGAAAAATCCGCCGCTTTTTTTACCAATTTTAAAAAAACCTTCGCGGCCATAACCTCCAGTATCATCGATAATTACTCACAAGTTCTGAAAGAGGAAGCGGAAAAACTGCAGGAATCCATGCACTTGAATCCCCTGGCAGCCTTCGATCTTACGCCTGTGGCGAAATTATGTTTTACACAGGCTAATGAAGTGTCG
>JBFMGN010000149.1:0-7184 GCA_040752435.1 Spirochaetota bacterium | reverse complement strand
TTATAAAAATGAGGCTTTCGTAAAAAAAAATTTAATTTTTCCAAGACCCTTTGCAGGGGACGATATCCGCGGCAGAGCGCTTACAGAAAAAAGGTGTCTTTATTCAAACCTGGTGCAGAAGGTTCCTGCCGGTCATATGAAGATAACGAGGACCATGGCAGCCCCGCTTATCGTTGATGGAAGGGTATTGGGCGAAGTTGTTCTTGGCAACAAGGAAAAGGAATATTCCGATGATGATTGCCTGGTTTTAACGGAATTGCTACAGGGTATAGCGCCCCTTCTTAAAGCGCGTATGGAGAGGGATACGCTGGAAACTGAAAGAAAAATACTCCAGGAGCAATTGATCCGCAATGAGCAGTTGGCTGTAGTGGGAAAGCTGTCAACTTTTATTGCCCATGAAATCAATTCGCCTATTCAAGGGATATCGACTTTACTCGATTATATTATGCGAACCCGTGCAAAGGATGACGAACTTGTAAAGAATGTCGGCTTTATACTGGACGCTTTTGAAAGAATTCGGGCTACCGTATCTAAGCTTCTAAACCTGGGGCAGCCCGGAAACGAGCCTCGCAAACTGGCTGATATTAATACAGTGATTGAGGATACCGTCTTTCTTTCAAGAAGTTATCTGCAGAAAAACAGCATTCAGCCTGAGCTGGATTTGGATAAGCTGCCATATATTACCGCTTCCCGCACTGAGCTGGCCCAACTGTTTATGAATTTGATCAACAACTCAGTGGAAGCCTTAACCGGGTGGAAGAAACGGAGGTCGACCGGCAAAATACGGGTGACTTCAAAATACTTAAACGGCAGGATTGTTATAACCGTGGAAGATTCCGGGCCGGGGATAGACAAAGACGAAATAAACCGGGTTTTCGAACCATTTTATTCCAGCAAGAAATCTTCCGGAATCGGCCTTACCATTTGCCGGAGCATTGTTGAAAATCTGGGGGGGACAATAACTGTGGATAATTCTCCCCTGGGCGGTGCTCTTTTCACCCTGACTTTTCCCGTTGAAATTACGGGGACACAATACTTTTGAATAAAGGAGGTAATGCCGGGATAAGCATACACCGGCATGTTAAGCAAACAAAGGAGGAAAAATGTGTATTGGTACTGTTTTAGTCGTTGACGACGACCGGGTTGTCCTGGAAGGTCTTACAAAAGGTCTAAGCCTGAGGGGTTACAATGTTACAACTGTGGAAAACGGGCAGAAGGCCCTGGCGCTGGTTAAAGAAACGTCCTTTGATCTCGTAATCACTGATATAGTTATGGACAAAATTGATGGAATTTCCGTCCTTAAAACCATAAAGGAGCTCCATCCGCACTGTGCCGTCCTTATTCTTACCGGGTACGGTGAGCTTACATCGGCCGTCGACGCTTTAAGGCTGGATGCCGACGACTATATTTTGAAACCCTGCAATTTGGAAGAGTTGTTTTGCAGGATGGAGAGGTGTTTTGAAAAGACGGCCCTAAAAAAAAGACTGGAACAAGCGTTAAAAGAAAAAGAAATACTTTTAAGGGAAACCCATCACCGGGTAAAGAATAATTTAGCCATGATCATCAGCATCATCAATCTTGAAAGCGGGTATATGGAGACTGAAAAAGATTTATTCATACTTGAAAAATTAAAATACCAGATAAAATCGATACTCCTGATCCATGAAAAACTCTACCAGGGTGAAAATTTGGCCGCAATAGACCTGAAGGATTACCTGGAAGAGCTTTTATGGAATGTAATCCACTCCCTTACCGGTTCCGGGGTACGAATTGAGTTGTCGGTTGATATTCCGACGGGAATACGGTTTGATATTGAAACCATGATCCCCGTCGGCCTTATCTCAACAGAACTTGTAACAAATGCCGTGAAACACGCCTTCACCGGAAGAGAAAACGGTAAAATTACGGTAACACTTTTGCCGCTTAACCAACGCAAATATGAACTTACAGTCTGCGACAACGGGAGCGGGTTCCCTGAAACCGTCGACTACCTTGACTCCCCTTCTTTAGGACTTAAGCTGATACAGGCCCTTGTCCAACAGCTTCAGGGCACATTTGAGCTTACCGTTGAAAAGGGCACTTGTTTTACAATCGGAATACCGAATATATAGCCTTTAGCCCGGTTGCAGCGGCAGTCGCAACCGGATTATAGTTTGTGTTGGACTGTGAACACAAAAAAAGGACATTTTCAGGATGAAAGGCTACGTACAGGTATATACGGGAAACGGCAAGGGAAAGACCACCGCCGCTTTGGGGCTTACTTTACGGGCGGCTGGGGCGGGGTTAAAAGTCTATATCGGACAGTTCCTTAAAACTGGAACATACAGTGAAATTAAGGCGCTTGAACGGTTCAGGGACCTTGTTGTGGTTGAACAGTTTGGAGGATCGGGTTTCATAACCGGGAAGCCTACGGAAAGGGATATCCAGCGGGCACAGAAAGGCCTTAAGCGGGTACTGGAAGTAGTTGAAGGCGGCGGTTTCAACCTGGTCATCCTGGAGGAGATCAATGTCGCCTTGAAACTTAATTTGATTTCTCTGGATATGGTTGTTGAACTGTTGGATAAACGGCCAGGGAATGTAGAACTAGTCTTGACGGGCAGAGATGCACATGCTGCAATAATTGAAAGGGCTGATCTGGTAACTGAAATGAAGGCGATAAAACATTATTACACAAAAGGTGTGAGAGCCCGTACAGGCATCGAGAAATAAGCATGACCGATCCTCTCTACTACACCAATCAATATCAACGTGATTTTAAAGCGCGTCTTCAAGCGATTGATAAAACTGAGAGGGGGTGGGAAGCGGTCCTGGACAAGACCTGCTTCTACCCCGAAGGCGGCGGCCAGCCGGCAGACCGAGGGACATTAAACGGCATACACCTCCTCGCTGTCTGGAAGGACCAGTCCGGTATAATCCATCATGTACTTGAAAAGAAAATTGACGGCCCTGAGGTTGAGGGTATAATTGATTGGGAGTGGAGATTCGATTATATGCAGCAGCATACAGGGCAGCATATAATTTCTGCTTCCCTTATTCAGGCAGGTAAATACAATACCGTCTCGGTTCACCAGGGTGCCGATTATACGACCATTGAAACCGATGTTTCGGAAATATCAGGAGAACATCTTACACAGATTGAAGAGCTTTCCAACCGGGCAATTGGCCGAAATTTGCCCATACGATACCATTGGGTGGACAAGAGTGAACTGTACAATATAGATCTTCGTCGACCGCCCCAAAAAGAAGGAACGCTGCGAATTGTCGAAATAGAAGGGCTCGACCGGGCGGCCTGCGGCGGTCTTCATACAGCAACAACCGGGGAAGTGGGTCTGGTAAAACTAATCGGCACGGAAAAAATCCGGGGACATAGCAGGCTTATCTGGAAAATAGGGAAAAGAGCCTACAATGACTACCGTGAAAAGACTTTTATAATAAACAGTCTGATAGACCGACTTTCGGTACAGCAACCTGAAATACTGGATCGAAGCCGTCAGATGGAGGATGATTTACGGCAAAACAAATTGATGCTGCGGGGCTTGGAAAGCCGTGTAGCCGGATTACTGGGCGACAGCCTGGTCCGTGAAGCTGAGAAAGCCGGAGCATGTAAGGTTGTAACCCGTGTTTTCGAAAATGAATCCCCTTCTCTTTTCCGGGGTATTGCCGAATATCTGGTAAGCCTTGATAACATCGCGGCCGCTCTCGTAAACCAGCAAGAGAGTAGTTTTCAATGGATTATCGGAATCTCATACCCTCTGGAGTTTCCATTTAGAGCGCTGCAAAAAGCCCTTCTTGGACCGATCAGCGGAAAAGGCGGCGGGCGCAGCCCCTTCTGGCAGGGAGCCGGACAGAACTGCCGGGGAATCGATGAATTCTTAAGATTGTTTCGTAACGCCATCGAAAAAATCGTGTAAGTATTATTCCTTATCATTAAATAAAGAGAATAAACCGGAGTGTTCCATACAGCGGGTGTATTGATTCATGCCGACAGAAAGTGCTATCCTGGCATTTCTCTAGGATGGAAAGGTGAACAAGTCAAAAGTTGCCGTTATTAAGTGCGAATCGTACGATGAAAACAAGGTTTATGACGCTATTGAAGATGGTATTCGGCTCCTGGGGGGGATAGGGCAATTTGCCTCCAAGGGCGAACGACTAATCTTAAAACCGAATGTCCTGGCAGGTGATGATCCGGATAAGTGTATAAGCACCCACCCGTCTGTTTTTAAAGCTGTGAGCCGACATTTTTTGGAGGTTACACAAAACGTGTGTTATGGTGATTCACCGGGTACAGGACACATAGAGAGGGAGCTTAAGCAGGCGCTCCTGTTCCAGGCGGCGGAAGAGCTCGCCATACTCCTGGCCGATTTCGAGAAGGGCCGGGAAGTTTCCTTCAAAGATTCCCCCTTTACAAAAAAGTTTGTCATTGCCAACGGAGTTCTCAAGGCCGACGGTGTGATCAGTCTAAGCAAGTTTAAAACTCACCAGCTTACCCGCATGACAGGGGCGGTGAAAAACCAGTACGGTTGTATACCAGGCAGCATTAAAAAAGGAATCCATATGGAGATGCCGGATTCTTTCGACTTTTCAAAGATGCTCGTTGCCTTAAACCTGCTTCTAAGACCCCGCCTTTATATAATGGACGGTATTCGCGCTATGGAAGGAAACGGCCCCGGCAGCGGCAAGCCTTTTTCCATGAATGTTTTGCTCTTCTCAACCGACCCCGTCGCTCTCGATTCCGTTATGTGCCGCCTGGTAGAGCTTAACCCGAAGTTTGTACCTACAATGCAACCGGGACGCGAGTGGGGACTGGGTACATACAGGGAGGACGAGATTGAACTGGCAGGGGATTCCCTTAAGCTCCTTGTAAACGGCGATTTTAAGGTAGGCCGCGGCCCCTTCAAGAATATATTACCCGGTGGAATCATTTCATTAGTAAACAGCTATATAGGAAGACGACCTGTTATCAGCCGTGAAAGATGCGTACAATGCGGCCTTTGTGTTGAGGCGTGTCCGGTAACTCCGAAAAAAGCCCTTAACTGGCGTAATGGCAGGAAAAAAATTCCGCCCTCTTATACCTACAGGCGGTGTATCCGGTGTTTCTGCTGCCAGGAATTGTGCCCAGAGGGGGCGGTTTCCGTGAAGCCCGGGTTTTTTGACCGGGATTAAAAAAATATTGCACTACTAAAGCAAGCTAATTATACTTAATTCTTTTACAATGAAAGCTTATACTAAACATCTACAAAGAATGGCTGTGTAATACAGTCGCATATTTCTATGGGTATCCTGTTTATAAACGGTATATTTCATTCCATGGAGAAGGAACGGGAAGTCTTCTCCGGCCTTCTTATGGAAGACGGAATTATCAAGGAAGTTTTTAACCGGATTCCAGAGGCCGGGATTCATACTGTCTTCGATTGCCGGGGATCATGCGTGTTCCCCGGTTTTATCGATACTCACACTCACTCCTTTGAGGGTGGTCTCTACAGTCTCGGTGCGGATCTAAGCGAGATAAACTCCTTACCCGAACTTTTTGAAGTTCTAAGTGTTTCTAAAAGGCTGGGAGATAAAATTATCGCCTGGCGATTTAACGAGGAAAATATTAAAGAGAAGCGTTTCCCCACGATTGATGAGCTTGATAAGATTTTTCCGGAAACACCTGTTCTTATCCGGCGGGTTGACGGTCATTCCTGTATTGCAAATTCCGCCGCTTTGAAAAAAATACACTGGGTGAAAAAACCGGATATATCTTTAAGCGCTGCATTTGCCCGGGATCAAAATAAAGCCATAACTCGATGGTTCCACAGTAATCTGGAGGAGGAAACCATCCTTAAAGCTTACGCGGCGGCGGCAGAGAACGCCATCAAGGGCGGCTGTACAACCGTTCACGTAATGATAGGCGACGGGAAATCGGACCCACTCCATTTTTCCTTACTGCGGGAGCATCTTAAAGATTTTCCAGTTGAGTTTATCCTGTATCCCCAGGTTGCGAATGTTGAGGTGGCAGCCGGGCTGGATTCTCCCAGGCTCGGGGGCTGCCTTCTGGTGGACGGCTCTTTCGGTTCCCATACCGCGGCTCTGCTTAAACCCTACACTGACCGGCCGGAAATAAGGGGCCAATTGTACAATAGTAATGCTTACTGGGAGAGCCTTGTGAGTCAGGCTCATGCTGCCGGCCTTCAATGTGCCGTGCATGCCATAGGGGATGCCGCCATCCGGCAGATTACAGAAGTTTACCATTCGGTCCAGCAGAAGCACTCAAAAGATCTTCGTCATATGATAATCCACTGTGAACTATTATCGGATACCCTCTTGTTCGAAGGTGTACTCAACAAGATTTTAGATTCGGGTACGGCCCTGGTTATACAACCGATGTTCGACCGGCTCTGGGGCGGTAGCAGCGGCTTTTACAGTAAAGTGATGGGGGAAGAGAGAGCTCTCCACACCAATCGCTTACAATCCATCCGTGAGAAAAATATTCTTTTAACCGGCAGTTCTGACTGGTATGTAACTGAACTCAACCCTCTGAAAGGGATACATGCGGCGGTACATCTTCATAATCCGAAGGAACGGCTTACCCCCTTCCAGGCGCTTGAGCTCTATACCTCCAAGGCTGCATTGTTAAGTTTTGATGAAGGCAGGCTCGGGAAACTCCTTCCCGGTTTTCAGGCAGACATGGTGTGCCTGAGTGAAAACCCTCTTCCGGCAACCAATATTGATACCATCAAAATCAATTATCTGTTTAAAAAAGGAAAGCTGATACGCGACAATTTCCCTTTTCATTGAGTTCAAGCCATCTCTTTTCGTAAGCTGCAAAAAAATCCACCTGGGCGATAACAGATTTGAACTGTTGACTTCTACCGTGTGAAGGTAGCACTCTCCCGCTGAGTTAATCGCCCTTAATTTCCTGCAATACTACCATGATATGGATTTATTTGCAATTAAATTATGAAAATACAACCAAGCTACCTTTCCCCAATTCTTCATCTTTTTGATAAACTTCTTAAATCATGCGCCCGAATAGTGAATTGTGAAAAAAAAGGTATGATAAATTATAACATCACCCTATTTATTGTTTATTTTTTGAACATTTTATAGATAATTTCTTATCTTATAAACAGTTAAAAAGATTCTCCATTCAGGACTACTTGGTATCATTCTTGCTATTAAGTAAAGAATAAATCGTAAAA
>JBFMGN010000148.1:0-7228 GCA_040752435.1 Spirochaetota bacterium | reverse complement strand
GATCGGCAGGACAACAGCCTTATCAATATCGGTCTGGCGCACGGGTCCCTCATGATTGAGGGGAAGTATCAGAAGGATGATTTCCCGATAGAGACGAATTTTGCAAGGAAAACCGGTTTAGATTACCTGGCGCTCGGCCACTGGCATTCTTACTTCAAGCTGGATGATTATACCTTCTATCCTGGGACGATAGAACCTCTTGAGTTTAAGGATTCAGGCTTTACCCTCCATGTGAAAATCGAGACTCCGGGCGCCAAGCCGGAGGTTGAAAAACTTAAGCTCTCTCAGTTTTCCTGGGATCAGACGGAAGCTAAGCTGACCAACGATACGATCGAGAATTTTTTCGAATCCGTAAGAAAAGCGGGCGGGAAAAGGGTAATTAAAAAAATTGACCTTTCCGGATTTCTCTCACTCGAAAATTATAGGCGATTAACCAGCCTTCTTTCTGTTCTGGAGGATGATTTTTTCAAGCTGCTAATCGAAAACAATGTCTATCTTGAACCGGATGATGATGAAATACGGGAAATAGCAAACAAAGGCTACCTGCGTACAGTGGTTAACAGGCTGCTTGCGCTGAAAAAAGACGATATCGGTTTCCCTTTCCCCCTGGAAGAGGGGATTTCAGGGAAAGCGGTTGTCAATGCATCACTTTTAAAAATTTATGAGTATTTTAAGGGTTAATCTTTTACTGTATATATAAGGAACATGCATGCAAATAAGGGCGATTGAGATTTCCAACTGGAGAAATATTGATACCGCCACTCTCCAGTTCAACCAGGGTATCAACATCATCCACGGAAGAAATGAAACCGGCAAGTCCACGGTGCAGGAAGCCGCTATATACGCGGTAACGAAAAGTGCATCGATCAATACCAGGGAAGCTCAGGAAATTGTACCCTGGGGTACGGCGTTGAAAGCCCGGGTTAAGTTAATATTCTTAAGCCGCGATAACAGATCCTATAAAATAGATAAGAGTTATCCAAAAGGCGATGCCTATCTTTATTACCTGCCCGAAGGGGGAGGCGAACTACCCATTGCAGAGGGGAAGAATGTTCAGCCGGAGCTTTATAAAATACTCGGAATATCCGAAGAGATCACTGGCTTATACGATCTGTTGTGGGTCTCTCAGGGAGAGAGCCTTAAGCTTTTTGATAAAACGGCCGCAAAAAAACTGCTGAGCGACCAGGCACGGATGTTGATAAAAAATGTTATTAAGGAAAACCTGCTCTCAAAGGAAGTAGAAGAATTCTACAGGCAGATTGAGTATGAATATGCTGCGGTAATCACATCAGCCGGAAAAGTTAAGAAAAATACTGACCTCTGGAATTTGCGGCTTGCCAAAGAACGCCTGACTGAAGAAGTCACCGGGATAGGGAAAAAAATAGATTCGATGGCAGAGAAGCAGCAGGCGGTAATTGTAATTTCCGAAAGCCTTAAGGACCTTGCTAAAGAAAAAGCGGTAAAGAAGGAGACGCTTTTGCACCTGGAAAAGAAAAAGAAGGAAATCGATACCTTAAGATCCAAAGAAGCGGAACTGAAGAAGGCTGAAAACGAGAATATTGAACTGTTAAAGATACAAGAGGAGGAAGAGAAAGCTGCAGTTGAACTTCCCTATCTATTATATGAGCAAGAGAGGCTATTAGAAAAAGAGCTTAGAGAGACGGAGGCGGGAATAGAGAAGACAAAAGAAACCGTCAAACAACTGGAAGCAGTTGAGGCGGAAATCAAGGCGTGCAAGTTGAAAGACCGGAAAATCTTAACAGAGCTTGAAAGACTTTCAAACAACATCCGGGAGGCCGAAACCCGCCTTGAGGCTTCCGGTCTTAACGTGACCGTCGATCCTCTTTCTGAGGCTGTAAATCTATCCTTCGACGTTGCAAAAGACAAAAAGGAGCCGCAGACAATTATAGTCTCAAAAAAAGAACACTTTTCGGCTTCCAGGAATATCACCCTCCGTTACGATGAGAAGTTTGAACTAAGCTGTACCGGACCTCTCTCGGAAGAAGAGTTTAATGCATTAACGTTGAACCGGGAAAAAGATTTATCGCAAAAAGAGTTCCTTTTAAAAGAGAACGGAATAGAGAACCTGGAAGAAGGCAAAGAAGCTTATACCAGGTATGAGTCTCTTACGATAAAGAAAAAAGAGCTCGAACATCTGCTTTCAGTCTCTAACAGGGATGCTCTGGAAAAGAGAAAAAATGATCTTCGTGAGCAATGGATCGAACTTGAAAAGGAAAAAGGTAAGATAGTAAAAGAAGGTATAACGCTTAAAGAGAAACCAGGCGATTTCCCCGTAAGCAAGTTTGATTATACCTCCATTTCCAATAAGATAACAGGCTTTCTAACTGCATCAGGTAAAAATCGGGAGAGAAAAGAAGCGATCCTTTCCGGGAAGTCCCTGGCAGATTTTAAAAACAATTATTTCCGGTTAAAAGATGAGGTTGAGTACATCAAAAGCAGGGTGGAGAAGATAGAGCCGAAGGATGTGGAAGCCGTAACGGATAAAGATCTGCAAACCTTAAGGAACGATATTGAAGTGATAGAGGATAAGGTAAACGGCATAAATGAAAAACGAATCACCTTAAGCGTGGAATTACGCAATGCCGGTGAGCTTGGAGAAAAAAAATACAGGCTTGAGCATGAATATGGAGAAGCCCTGAAAAAACTGAAAGCAGAGACTACAAGAATTAATGTCTTACGGCTTCTCCTTGAGCTTATGGCGGAGGAGAAAGAACGCCTCGACGATATCCTTAATCCTTTTGAAGATAGAATGGGGGAGGCCTTTGTAAAAATTACCGGGGAGCGCTACCCTGCTGTTTCCCTAAACGAGAACTTTGAAGTCGGCGTCACTGCCAAAACTCACGCCGGCGCTTTGCCGGTCTTAACCGATTCACTCTCCTATGGAACACGGGAGCAGCTTTCCTTTCTTTTCCGGTTTATCATAGCTCAATATCTCTCTTTAAAGGAGCCCCAGGTAATGCTCCTGGATGATTCCTTCGTAAATACCGACGGCGGGCGTCTGGCCGTGCTTATGGAGATGATCAAAGAATATTCGGAAAAGATCCAGTTCCTTATTTTCACCTGTCAGTATGAGAATTACGCCCCTTTTAAAAAAATTGCCACTTTTATTCCCTTTAATGAGGTTACAGCCAACAGCAACACAAACGGGTAGATGAAGATACCCCCTGTGTAATCATCTTTTAACGGTTTGTTCCAGAGTTTCTTGAAAACAAACGGCGGTTGTACTATAACTAAAGGAAAAGGGAATTAAATTATGGAAAAGAAAATATTCATCGCTTCTACCGAGCAGCAAAGCGGAAAAAGTATGATTACCATCGGTTTTATCAAGGCCCTCCAGGGGATTGTGCCGAATGTCGGGTACATGAAACCTATAGGCCAGCGATTTCAGTCTATGGGCAAAATAGACGAAGATGCCGCCCTTGTTAAAGGAATTTTCAAACTGCCGGATGATCTTTCGTCTATCAACCCGGTAACCATGGAAGACGCCCAGAAGGATAAGGATGCCTTGTTCGAGAAGATATTCGATGCGTATAAAGTAATTTCTTCCGGAAGAGATGTTGTCGTCATCGAAGGGACGGACTACACAAGCGCAATCGCAGCTCTGGAGTTCGACATCAATGCAGAACTGGCCAAAAATCTTGTCGCACCAGTACTCCTTGTGGCGAATGGAGCGGAAAAATCTGTGGATGAAATAGTACAGAATTTAACCGAATGTACGGAATCCTTTAAAAGCATGGGTTGCAGCATTCTCGGGGCGATAATTAATCGGTTTGAGATTGAACAGTTTGAAAAAAATAATGGGAAAGGGGCGATTGACAGGTTAAGAAATCAACTTGAATCCGGCGGGATTAAGCTTTTCGGTACGATTCCAGGCAACCAATTCCTTGCAGGTCCTCGCTTAAAAGAGGTGGCTGAAAAACTCGGAGCCGAGATTTTCGTCAAGGGTGATGATCTTTCCAAAGTCGTTACCGATGTAAAGGTTCTCGCCATGACCCCGGAAAACGCCCTTGAATATGTAAAAGACCGTGACGGTTACCTGCTTATCACCCCCGGTGACAGAGTCGAGCACATATTCACCATGCTGTGCGCTCAAAAATCCGTTCATTTCCCCCATTACTCGGGAATAATCCTTACAGGCGGCCTTACCCCCGGAGAAAACGTGAGAAAATTAATTACAGGACTGTCGGATCCCGATCTTTCAATCCTGACAGTCAAAGGCGATACCTATTCCACCGCCCTAAAGGTGAGCGAAATAAGGGGAGAATTGAAACAGGATGACTTTGAAAAAATTGAACTGGTGAATCATCTTGTAGAGCGCCATATCGATTTTAACCGAATATACGCCCACCTTGGAACGATACGGACAGACATCACGACGCCCAGAATGTTCCAATACCGAATAATTCAGCGCGCTAAAGCCATCCCAAAACTTATCGTGTTGCCGGAGGGTACGGAACCGCGCATTATCCAGGCTGCTTCAGAAGTCCTGGAAAAGGGAATCTGCCGCATCACCCTGCTGGGAAATAAAGAAAAGATTATGGAATTGAGCAGGAATCTGGGAGCGGATTTAAGCCGCGCCGCCATCATTGACCCCATTAATACAGATAAGACCACCATCGAAGATTATGCGGAAACCCTCTATCAGATGAGAAAACACAAAAGCGTCACGCGGGAAATGGCGCTGGATCTGCTGCTCGACCCGGTCCACTTCGCGACCATGATGGTTCATAAAGGCCATGCCGATGGTTTTGTCTCCGGCACTACCCATTCCACTGCTGACACCTTAGGGCCGGTCCTTCGGGTAATCAAATCCAAACCCGGTGTTTCCCTGGCCTCCAGCATATTCTTCATGTGCATGCCCGAGAGGGTCCTCGTATACGGAGACTGCGCGCTGGTGGAAAATCCCAATGCCGAACAACTGGCCGATATTGCAATTACCAGCGCGGACACTGCAAAAGCCTTCGGAATAGAACCCTACGTTGCGATGCTTTCCTACTCAACCGGCGGCTCTGGAAAGGGGGCTGATGTGGACAAGGTACGGGAAGCCGCGGGGATAGCCAAGAAGAGACGGCCGGACCTGCCCATTGAGGGACCTTTGCAGTACGATGCAGCCACTTCCGAAGAAGTTGCCAAGGTAAAACTTAAAGACAGTGCAGTGGCAGGCAAGGCAACAGTCTACATATTTCCGGACCTGGATGCGGGCAACACTGCGTATAAGGCAGTACAACGGTCTGCCAATATTCCCGCGATAGGTCCCGTGCTCCAGGGGTTGAACAAACCCGCCAACGACTTAAGCCGGGGGGCTACAGTACTGGACATAGTGTATACTATCGCAATAACCGCCATACAAGCCCAGTAATAGACCGGAAATAAACGACCTCCCTCTGTGTTCTCTTAAGTGAAACTTCTCGATAGAATGAGGGAGCAGGCAATCTGCAGGACTTTCACTTTTTTTCTTACTCTCTTAAGCTTCTAATTCCTCTCCTCTTACCTCCGTGTTCTCTGTGCGAAATTCTTTTACAGCTTATACACGAAGAAGTGTTTCACTTTAGAGTACACGGAGATTAAGGAGCACAATGAGGGTGCAGACAGAGCTACTCCTGCCTGGAATTATAATGCTGAAAGTAATAACCCAAATCAAGCGCTAAGGGGAAGCGACTCTAATCTCACAGAAAACCTAACTATAAAAAGCCAGGATTTTATGTTATAATAGTTATGACGAATAACTAAATACGCGTATCCTTGAAAAACGGTCGACTTTTATTGTATCCTTCCTCCATTCATGGAAGTACTGTTTGCATCAAATAACCATCACAAAAAAACTGAACTTTCGGAAATCCTTAAACCCCACACAGTGTTGATCCCCTCGGATATCGGGGTTGCTTTCGACTTTAACGAGAGCGGCAGCACGTATCTTGAGAATGCCCTGGGAAAAGCCTTCGCATTGTTCCGGCAGATTAAAGGGACCCCCAAAGAAATGCCGGTTGTGTCCGACGATTCAGGGCTGTCAATCCCTGCCTTAAAGGGAGATCCGGGGGTCTACTCCTCCCGGTACGGCTCGAAAGAAGCCGGCCGGCGGCTTAGTGACGCGGAGAGAAACAGGTATCTCTTACACAAGCTTGCAGGGGTTACTGACAGAAGGGGGTTTTTCGTCTGCAGTATGGTGCTTGTTTTCCATGAATACCGGTTCTTCGCCGCCCAGGAAACCCTCGATGGTGAAATCGCTTATCAGCCTGCAGGCAGCGGGGGTTTCGGTTATGATCCCCTCTTGTTCTTAAATGAGTACGGAAAAACCGTGGCGGAACTTCTGCCGGCGGAGAAAAACAGGATTTCTCACAGGGGGAAAGCCGGAATACGGATTCGGGATATTCTTGACAGGGAAGAGCGGCTTAAACAAAGGAGATAACTATGTCCAGCGATACCCAGAGTGTAATCCCTAAACGGGAAGAGGTCGATATCAGATATACCTGGGATCTATCCAGCCTTTTCCCCAGTGATGAAGCCTGGGAGGAAGGACTGAAAGAGTTCGAAAAAAAGACACAGAAAATTGAAAGCTTTAAGGGTACCCTCGGAAAATCGGCCGGCGATTTGCGCGCCTGCCTGGACTTTATGATGGAACTCGGGAAGCTGGAGGAACGCCTGGGATACTACGCCCATCTAAAAGTTTCAGAAGACGGAGGAAACAGCGCCAATCAGAACCGATTCGCCAGGTATATGCGTCTGGCGAGCACGGCGGAAACCCTGGCAAGTTACCAGAACCCGGAAATCCAGACAATTCCTGACGATGTTATGGACGACTTTTTAAAGAGCAGTGAACTTACTGATTTTACGATCTATCTTAAAAAAATACTACGTTTCAAGCCCCATATCCTTTCGGAAAAGGAGGAACGCCTCCTCGCTATGCAGATCGAGGCCAACCAGACCGCACATAAAACTTTCACGGCTTTAACGGATGTTGATTTCGACTTCGGGACAATAGAAACCTCCGATGGGGCCAAACCTCTAACCCATTCTACCTTCAGCGCTTTTCTCGAGAATCAGGCTCTTGAAATAAGACGGAAAGCATACGTACAGTTCTACGATACCTTCGATAAGCATAAAAACACCCTGGCGAGCCTCTACAACGGCAGCGTCCAGCTTGATATTTATCAGGCCCGTGCAAGAAACTATCCCTCTGCCCGGGCCGCCGCGCTATTTCCAGCTAACG
>JBFMGN010000147.1:0-7261 GCA_040752435.1 Spirochaetota bacterium | reverse complement strand
CTCCGTGCCCTCTGTGTTCTCTGTGCGGAATTCTTCTCCTTCTTCTTTTCTCCGTGTTCTCGGTTCGAAACCCCATCTCCCCGTAGAGGGCTACCCGATATACCTGCCCAAGCTTCTCGCCCTCGAAAGGGGTAAACGTGTACTTCCGTGGCTAATTTTCCTTGATTTTTAAAATTGGCTCTGACAGTAGAAAAAAAGTTGTTATAACCATGCCGGTTAACAATCTCTGAATTTCTTGCAGAATAGATGCCGCCTGTTTTATAATTATAGATAAGACCTTATATTTGAGGAGGTAGATATGATAGTTGTCAGAGTCTCTATGAGTATTCAGCGGGGTAAAAGATCAGAAGCGATAAAGTTACTGCAGGAAAGAGATCGAATACTGGAAAAGCAGCAGGTTCCCAAAGCCGCCAGAATGTATGTTCGAAAACTGGCTTCGCCGCTGTCGCCGGAAATTATCCGGGAGTACGAGTTTAACAATCTCGACGAATATGAAAAAGCCTGGACAAAGAGAATGGAACCTACACCTGAAGCCAAGAAATGGTCTGCAAAATTCGACGCTCTCGTGGTGCCCGGTTCCATGGGGTATGAAGTCTACGAATTAGTGGAAAGCTGAAAGAAAATAACAGGTAAGAACCGGGTTTGATAAGCTCGATAGAACACGTAGGGCGGTGGCAGTGTTGGAAGTGAAAATAGTAACCGATAGCGTAGCAGATTTACCTCATGAAGTCGCTCATAAGTTTGGAATTACAGTGGTGCCTTTAAATGTTCTATTCGGGACTGAGGTCTATCGCGACAATATTGACCTGACTGCCGATCAGTTTTATGAGAGATTGAAAATCAGCGAAATTTTCCCTACCACATCCGCCCCCACACCCGCTGCCTATGTGGAAGTATACGATAAACTGGCCGTTGAAACGGATTCGATTCTGGTAATTACAATTACATCAAAACTAAGCGGTACCTACGACGTCGCTGTTCAGAGCAGAAATCTAATGAAGAAACAGTGCCGGGTTGAAGTATTCGACTCGCAAATCGCCACAATGGCTCAAGGGTTTATCGCTATAAAAGCGGCTGAAGCAGCCAAGGCCGGTGCATCCCTCGAAGAAGTGATGGAGGCTGCCCGGCAGGCATTTCAGCGGGTAGATTTTCTGTGCACTTTCGATACCCTGGAATACCTTAGAAGAGGCGGACGAATCGGTGCTGCGGCCGCCTTTCTTGGCTCTATGCTGAAGATAAACCCCCTTATCACGATGAAAGATGGGGTAGTAAAGCCGGCGGGCAGAACCCGCTCAAAAGCCAAGGCTATAGATTGCCTGTACGAGTTTGTAAAGAGCTATTCTTTTATTGAGAGACTGGCGGTAGAGAACACCGCCTGCCCCGAGGAAGCGGAAATGCTTATTCAACGTTTAGGCGCGCTATTCCCGGTTGAAAACATCTACCGCTCAAAAATGACGCCGGTTATCGGCACTCATACCGGTCCCGGTTTGCTGCTCGTATCAGTTTTGGGTGATAAATAGTTTCAGCAGTTCCCATCCACTTTTCACGGGTTCTCGAACTCTCTCTGTATAATTACCATGTCCTCTGGTACAGTTCTTCTTCGAAAAGGGCAGGCATTTTATTTCCCGCCAGTCATTCGAATCAAATAGGTTTAAGTCAATCTTTCTTTTTTTGAGCTATTCAGCCGAACATATAATTGTGGTAAAATTATTTTTAAGGATTTTTGTTGATGAATAATGCCGTATCTTCTTATAAAGCTGTTGTAATTTCTAAAGACCTTAAAGATTGGGTACATGTCCCGGAGAATCTGCCTTTTACATTATTATTTGCCCATGATATTGAGCAAGAGACCAAAAAACTGGTTCAAGCTTCCCAGGATCAGAGATTGGAACTGATATTCTTCCTCCCAACTGAGGGGATTCCCCGAATTCTCCCGATTTTGAGAGATTTATTGAATGAATCGATTCTATTCACAATCGTAGCAATTTCTGCGGGAGGAAATCCACCGCCGGCTGAGGCTTTGTCGCCCGAGATAATTGAGCTAAGGACCTCCGTTATTTCGAAAGACGAGTTTTATTTCCTGATAAGAAAGGCGTTTTTGAACCTGGAGGATGTTTTTACAAAAAAGGAACAGGAAAAGGAACGTCTTACCAAGCTTATTGATGCCTGGAATGATCAGGAGGCTCTTATCAATATCGGCAAGTCTCTTTCCCTGGAAAAGGATCCCGATAAACTCCTTCGAAAAATTCTTTATTTGAGCAAAAAAATAACCGGGGCCGATGCAGGCAGTATTTTTATCACCGAGGAGGGTGTCGAGGGAAAACGGTTGCGATTTAAATATTCCCATACTTTCTCTATGGAGCTTGATTACGAGGAATTTACGTTACCCCTTAATACCAGTTCAATCGCCGGATACGTCGCCGTAACGGGAAAAGTTTTAAACATACCCGATGTATATAAATTGGAGAAAAATGCTCCTGTGGTTTTCAACCCTACTTTTGACAGGGAACACGGGTATCGCACGCAGTCCATGCTGGTTGTTCCAATGCGGAACCATATGGATAAAATAATCGGGGTAATACAGCTTATAAACAGCAAAGAATCCGTCGGAGTATTTACGGGTAACGAAGCTTTTGAAATTCACCTTGATACGCCGGAAGATTTCGAGAAAAAAGTGATTCCGTTTGAATCCAGATATGAAGGTCTGATGGAAGCTGTAGCCGGGCAGGCGGCGATCGCCATGGAGAACAACAGGATGCTGATCCAGATTGAGCACCAGTTTGAGGAATTTGTAAAAGCGTCTGTGTCCGCCATCGAATCCAGGGATCCTGCCACTTCAGGCCACTCGTTCAGGGTAGCCAATATGTGCGTCAACATGGCGAAGGCGATAAGCCGAAGCACGGAAGAACCCTTTGCCGGTATCCGCTATTCCCCGGCCCAACTGAAAGAAATTGAGTTTGCCGCCCTCCTCCATGATTTCGGCAAGGTGTATATCGATCCCTCCATCTTTTTAAAAGCGAGGAAGCTGTTTCCGAGGGACTTCGAATATTTAATGCTCCGCTTGCGTTTTTTGTACCGCTCGTTGGAACTTGATTATGCTCTTCGTCTTCAACGGGCATCGGGTGCGGAACTTAAGCCGCTTCTGGAGGAAAAAGAGAAAAGACTTAAAACAGTACGGGATATTATAGAACGTGTCACGCAGCTCAATGAGCCGACCGTCCAATCCGGTGACCCGGATATCATTATCAACAGTATCCTTGCACTTGAGAGAGAACTCAAGTGTGTTGATATTGAAGGAAATACAATCCCGATCTTAACGGAAACTGAAATAGAAAATTTGAAGATACGCAAAGGGAGCCTTAATACGGGTGAACGAAGGGAAATAGAGAGCCACGTGGAGCATACCTACGGGTTCGTCAGCAAGATACCCTGGCCGGATGAATATGAGAATATACCTGATATTACCCGGAAACACCATGAAAAACTGGACGGTTCGGGCTATCCTCATGGATTGAGGGGGAAGGAAGTTATCCCGCTCCCTGCCCGGATTATGGCGATTGCTGATATTTTTGACGCCTTGAACGCTCCCGACCGGCCTTACAAAAAGGGCGTACCTTTAGATAGAGTTTTCAGTATATTGAGAGAGGAAGCAGCCCAGGGCAAGCTGGATCCTGACCTTGTAGAGTTATTTCTCCGGGAAAGAGTTTGGGAACGAACCGGATGATGAAGAACGGGAGCGACGTGGCTTTTGAAAAAGCCCATGCTTTTACCAGTAAACTGGTTGAAGGTCTTTCGTTGGTAATAAGGGGAAAAGGGAAATTTCTCGAATATTTGCTGACAGGCCTTATCGCCGGCGGGCATGTGTTGATAGAAGATGTACCCGGTCTGGGTAAAACAACGGTGGCCAAAACCCTGGCACGGCTTATTTCCACGGGGAAAAAGGGTAAAGTGATTTCGTTTAGGAGAATACAGTTTACACCTGATCTTCTCCCCTACGATATTACCGGGGTTGATATTTTCGACCCGGATAAAAAAGAGTTTGTATTTTCACCGGGCCCTGTTTTCGCGAATATCGTTCTGGCCGATGAAATCAACCGGACTACTCCTAAGGTTCAGTCCGCGTTGCTGGAGGTTATGGCCGAAAACCAGGTAACTATCGGCAATAAGACGCATAAGATGGATCCGCTTTTTTTTGTGATCGCGACCCAGAATCCAGTTGAAATTGAAGGTACCTATGCTCTTCCCCTGGCCCAGCTTGATCGTTTCATGCTGCGGTTGCGTCTTGGCTATCCCGACCTCGAAACCGAATATGAAATTGTGCGGGATGATCCCGTAGTAAAAACGCTGCCCGGATTGGAACCGGTGGGTGGAAAAGCCGATGTCTTGCATGCACGGCGAACCGCCTATTCCCTGCACTGTGATGAAAAGCTGATGCGTTCCGCTGTGCTCCTTGCTTCAACTACCCGCGCAAGCCACGACCTCGCTTTAGGGGTGTCTCCCCGGGGGAGCTTGATGCTTATTGATGCCTGCAAAGCATATGCCCTTGTAAAAGGCCGTGATTATGTGATAGACCAGGATATTATCGACCTGGCTCCTCTGGTTTATACCCACAGGCTTAGATTGAAAGATATCAAATTGGATCCGGAAGATATGATAAGGAAAAACGCCCTTGAAATTACCAACCGGTTACGGGCACATATCTGAAAATAATACTTCCCGTTTTTTACACTTTTTACCCCTCTCAGGTATAGGGCACTGCTTTTTTTTTCTTTCCTGCCTCCTGCTGATTGCGGGAATAATCCGTCAGGAGCTGGCATCGCTCTTATGGGGAAGCGGCTTCCTGTTTCTTCTGCTGTACTTTTTTCTCGGCAGCCGTATTTACGGAATTATTCAGCACAGGTTTCTCGCCGGCCACCAGAGGGCCGTAGAATTATATTTTGTGCCTGATGGTGTTTTCCCCGGCACCAGGGAGAGATTAAATGCCAGGATATGGATGCCCGCTTTTTCTCTCCCCGGTTTTACAACAACCTTGGGCCTTTCCCTTTCATACGGCGATATAGAGTTTGTCATTAAACTGCCCCTCATACCGGGCCGTAATCATGTAGAGGGAGAGTTTCCGGCACCCGGAAGAGGCATATATGTTGCGCACCGCTGTTCATTTATCGTGCGTGATATCTTAGGCTTTTCTTCTTTTATCCATTCCCTATCAAAAAAAGTATCCCTCTGTGTCTATCCTCCTATTTCCATAACCGGTTTTTTCCCCCGCCTGACTTCTCCAGGAGGAGAAAAACATCAGGGCAGGGATTCAAGAGTCCGAAGTGAAGAGCTCCTGGAAGTAAGAAAGTATTATCCCGGTGACGATGTAAAAAGACTCAACTGGAAGGTCTACGCCCATGCAGGCGAATTATTTCTGCGTATCGGCGAGGATACTCCGCCCCCGTTATCACGCGTTTTGTGTGTCCTTAATCCCGGTTCGGATTCAGCCCTTTTATTCCAGGACAGGGAAATAAGGCGGGACTATCTGGATTCCCTGGTGTCCTGTTTTGGCGATCTAGTCTATTCCCTTAAGGAACATGGGTATTCGGTTTCAGCCATCCTGCCCGGCCTTACCGAAGGCATCACTGTCTCTGAAACAGATAGAACGTCGCTGTTAACGGCCTTGTCCAGTATCTGGTGGGATGACCGTCCGATGTCTCTTCCAATAGAACGAAACTGGGCAGTGGTGATTGTCTCTTCGCCCCAGTCAGCCAATCTTTCACGGCTATTGGATGAATGTCTCCAGCGGCACTGGCGAATCCACCTGCTTTTAAAAGATTACGCTTTTCCCGACATTACGACGGAAAGGTTTACGTTACGTAATCTGGTGTTTCTTCGCCCCGGGAAAAAGAACGTGAGGGCGGATAAAAGGCGAATGGTAAAGTTATCGATGGAGAAATTTTCCCGTGCTGTATCAGATGCCTTAAACAAATACACCGGAAAAGAATGGCGCGGTGTTAAGGTGGCAAAAATTGAAGGATAATGAAAAATAAATTCAATTTAAAGATCTCGATTTTTGCCCTTCGATCTCTGGTATTATTTTTTCTTCTTCTGAACTATTATTTTCATTTGAAGTCCGACCTGGAGTTTATTTTTGTTACAGCGGTTTTTTTAGCAGCCGTTGCCTTAGCTCTTTTTTTGGAGAAATCCCGCATCCGGTTAATTCCTGCCTGCCTCAGCGCGGCTGTTTTCCCCTGGTTTTTACGGTTTTTGATTTTTTTTGTATTCAGAATCCGGCAGGAGATGGTTCCGGCCCCGGAAGCTGATTTTCAATTTTTTTTGTTCGACAGAAACTTTTTTCCCCTGCTTCCGCCGTATTTTATTATTTTGCTTTTTACATTCTTAAGCCTGCGCTTCCCCGCTTTTATCGTCTGGGAGGTTATACTTAATGCTGTCCTCTATACGGCGCTTTTCTTTTCTCAGGCCCAGTATAAAATTACCCTGTATCCTCACCCCAGCCTGCTCGCCCTGGCTGCGGGTATTTTTATTATTCTGGAAGCTTTTATTCTTTTTTTCCGTTTCCAGGACGACCACAGTTCCGGTGTTATCGCATGCAAAGTTGAAACCACCTCACCCTCCATAAAGCAGGTATTTTCAGGAATCTACGGTTTTATCTGGGTCATTATTCCCCTTATGGTTGTTTTTTTTCTTTTTATTCTCGGTAAATACTCGGAAGGGGCAATCAGAGAGGGCGGAGGATTATTAAAACCCACATTATTCAGGTTTGATTTTACCAAATACATTACACTTAAAAGCGAAATATCGGTCAATGATGATCTTGTGCTTCTTTTCCGAAAGCAAGGCCCGGCGGACAGGCTGCTTCTAAGGCGCTTCGTCCTTTCAGGCTTCAGAGCAGAGGCTGGCTTTTTTTACGACAGTGCCATCGATGGTGATAAAGAATCTGAAACTGTCCCCGACCATCCAAAGCTATTCCCGGATCTGGGATTTGCCTTACGGGAAAATCTTGATCAGGAATATTTCCTTGTCGCCTTCGATCCGTCTTCCCTGGTCGCAATGAACTATCCGATCGAAGTAGTACCTTATAAAACCTGGGATGCCTCTTCCTTTAATAGAATATACCGTGTTGTTTCCAAAGTTGCCCGGGCCCTTCCCTGGGAGCTGACCGATATTCCCATGCCCGACCTCGACCGGAAGAGTTTGAAATATTATACGGAAGACGGTCATGACCTTCAGATACTGCGCCTGGCGGAAGAAATCACCGGCG
>JBFMGN010000146.1:0-7264 GCA_040752435.1 Spirochaetota bacterium | reverse complement strand
GGAAAATGAAAAGCTAATGGAAAAAGCGATCCGGATGGGGGCGGATGTTGTCGGCGGGATTCCTCATAATGAGTTTACAAGAGAAGATGGAGTGAAGGATGTAGAATTTGCTTTTGAGCTGGCAAAAAAATATGACCGGCTTATAGATCTCCATGTTGATGAAACCGGAGACGAACAATCCAGATTTGTAGAGGTAATGGCCAAACATACCATAATGAACGGCATGCAGGGGAGGGTCACCGCCAGCCATACCACAGCCATGCACAATTATAATAATGATTATGCCTTTAAACTTATAGGAATCCTGAAAAGGGCGGATATGCACATGATAACAAATCCGTTCGATAATTCCGTATTGCAAAACCGGCTGGACGGGTATCCAAGAAAACGTGGACACACCCGGGTGGATGAACTCGCCGCAAGAGGGGTGAATGTGTGTATAGGCCATGACTCAATTATGGACCCGTGGTATCCGATGGGCAAGGGGAGTGTGCTTCAGGCTGCCAACCTGCTGCTGCACACGGCCCATTTAAGCGGTTACACCCAAATCCCCCGCCTTTTCGATATGATAACGATCAATTCGGCCAGAACAATGCATGTGGAAGGAGAATACGGGATTGAAGCGGGGAAACCCGCGGACCTGATTATACTTGATACGGACAACGAAATAGATGCAATCCGCCTGATATCCGAATGTTTATATGTAATCCGGCGGGGAAATATAGTTTCCGCCGTGACGCCGGCTCAAAGGAAACTTACCTTTCAGGGGAAAACGGAACTCGTCGATTATAAACTGAAAAGGAGTACTTAAAGAAGCCTTAAGTTAATTCCGGCGGGAGCTTGACTGTAAAGCATGTGGACACACTGGGTGCGAATAGTTAAGTTCTCTCGCAGCATAGTATATCCATGCAGTTTGCACTCCAGATAGGTAATTTTCTTAAAGGAAAACCTTGCCAGGTGAATGGACATCACAATATATCTCTAATCCGATTAATGGGTGAGAAAAAACCGCTGGATTTCATCATCTCCAGCCTAGCTTCCGCATCTTTAATAGAGATTTTTCCATCCCTGCATGAAGCTGCCAGAATGCCGATGGTACCCGTAACAGGTACACCTTTTTCTTTGCACTCAGTCCTGGCGGCCCTGTCGTCGGTTACCACCGTTCCCCCGCGTGATAACGCAGCCGCAATACAGGAAGCTTCTCCCGCTCCAAGTCTCACTCTCAATTTGCGAAACTCTCTTTGCTCCGGCAGAGATAATGTAACGTATTCCGCCTTTTTCTGTGTAATTAAATCGTCCACTTCTGAAAGAGAGCTAAAACCGGCCGCTACCCCGGCGGATAATTCGTCCATTACTTCCGAAGTCAAAGCCAGGCGCCCGGAATACCTGTCTTCAATCCACGGTAATGCCTTCGCAAAAATAAAATTTGAAAGTACTACGGTATCGAACCAATACCACCTCGTTCTTACTTTATGCGTTTTGGACGTCTTCAAGACCATAGGAGGTGTTTTCCGGAATTGAGCGCTGCTCTAGCCATATCCGCAGTTTAAGGGCATGCATACCCATAATCTCTGAAAGTTTTCCGAGGCTGATATAACCGCCCTGGTAGGCTTCAATTGCTCTCCTTTGATCCACCGGTATATCCATTAAATCAGGTTGATAGGCTGCGGTAATTGCTTTTCGGACCAGTTCACCGACTGACTGGCCTTGCTGCCGGGCAAGCTCCTTTAAATTTCCGGCGACACGCCGTTTGATTTTAATATGCAGGGTGGTTTCATCCGACATTTTGTATATTCCTTATATTAAAGGGCGCCTCTAAGATTCCTATTTTTATGCGGAGCATAAAAATAATTCCTTGGTCGGGCTTCCGACATCCCTGTACTTCGCACAAAAAGCGATTGACGCCCTGAATGAGAACCAACCGATAGGTTAATAGAGGTTCCCTAAATATAAAAACCACTATAGATATAGCCGATTGTATATTAAATATAAATAATTATATATGTTTTGTCAAATTAGATCGGTTGAGCTATACTGCCTGAAGCGCCGGTTCATTTTCTTTAAACCGGGACAGCCCCTTTCATTAACAAGCGCCTATTTTCAGGTACATTAAATGTAAACACTTTTCCTCTTTTTCGTAATTCTTTCATTGCAAGCCGGTAAACTTTGCCTCTCGGATCAGCGTAAGCGATAAATAGGCCGTCCGCCATATCCATCATTTTCTGATTTCTTATTTCGGCAGTGTACCTTGTCGAGCGTTCTATATTATTAGTAAAAAAGCTGACAACCAATATCCGCCCTTTATCGATTTCCGATTTAAACGCAGCGTCCCAATTCATCTGCATTCCGGCCGCCAGGGCAATGATGATCGGCTGGTTCCCCCACCATAAATAATGGAGGATATCTTTTTCCAACGGCGAATGAAAGCCTGAGATGATACAATGCCCTTCATCCCAGCGGGTAATTGCCCAGTCATATGTACGCAGCAGAATTGAAGGTGGAATTTTTCTGGAACAGAGAAAAACTGTTTTTGGGAGTTCCAGCAATTTTGCATTTCCCAATGTCTGCATAGTACAGTCCTCCCCTTGTGGATTAAGATCGAAATTGAACTATGGCGGGTATCTCATCTCATATTTTATCTTCCAGCAGCCTGCCGGCTTTATGCTTTCTGACACCGCCCCACTGTTTAAAGAAGAACGGTATGCTCTTTGCGTTACATTGGTCGCGTATTTCAATAACCCATTCCTTTTGCATCGGACGTGCTCCAGGACCGGATTCACCCCCCACTATGACCCAGCCGATACCCCGCAAGTCGACGGCTGCGACACTGCCGAGTAATGGTTCGAAGGAGACAAAACGATGCATTGCCCGTGAAGATCGAAGATGATCAATCCGATAGGCATAATCGGCCTGTTCAACCGTGACGCCCATCCAGATATTATCCGCCCAGGGAAGGTTATCATCCAGGGATAAAAGGATGCCGGAACGTTTTGTTAATATTTGAAAAACATGCCAATCCGCCTTATTCATTATTTCAATTTTTTACACAGTTCTTTAACCTTTTTGTCATTCGAAATGATTTTGCCGTCGTTTCTTCTTACTAAAACGACATAGAACATGTCATAGACTGGATGACGGTTTTTAATACCTTCTGCCAAAGCTTCTCTCCACAGGTCTTTTGAATTGAAAAAATCATCTATCATCATTATACTATCTTCTACGTTCTGAACACATTCTTCATGCGACAACAAAGTTGCTTTATAATACTTCCCGACTGCATTTGATATTTCCGAACGGAACAGATCAGGGGTTATTACCCAATCGGCCTGAGTTGATTGCCGAGATATATTTTGAGCATTGTCCCTTTGCATGACAATTTCTACCGCTGCGCTGACGTCTAGATGCATTCCTGTCAAGCGTGCGGCGTATTAGCAGATATCCATAACGAGCGTATGATAAAAGCAGAAGTCCTCTTAAGCCTTAATCCAGAGCGAACACCTCCTCCAAATTGATGCGGAGACCCTCGAGTACCGTACAGGCGATGGAATCCTTATCCAAAAACACCTGCGGTTCCATTGGATATTTTCCGTCCGCGCCCAGCAGATACACGTGCACGTACCTGTTGCCCGGATCCACTATCCAGTATTCCTTGACCCCGTGTTGTTCGTATAGATGGAACTTTATTTCCACATCTTTTTTAGATGTATACGGCGAGAGGATTTCGATAATCCAGTCCGGCGCGCCGGTACAGCCTTGCACGGTTAGTTTGTTAGGGTCACAGATGACCGATATGTCCGGTTGTACCACGGTGGCAACATCGTCTTCGTTCTGGTCTGTGTTGTCAGGCAGGAGCACGTCGAAGGATGCATGATACACCCTGCACGGTTTTCCTGCCAGAAAAGTATAAATACGATTGAATAATACGCCTGATATTTCCTGGTGATACCTGTTGGCGGCGGCACTCATATTCCAGGCGATACCCCGGATTATCTCCCATCGTTCGTCAGGGGGCCAGGATTTGTAGTCCTTGTAGGTAAATCCTTCTTCCGGTTTACGCAAAGGCATTCCCATCTTCTTCATATCTCCTGTATACCATAAAAACGGCTAAAATACATCCGACGCTTCAATAATTTTATCTGCCTTGTTTAACCCAGCGCGGATTCCATCCGCAACCTATATTAAACCAGCAAACTGGAACTCTTACGAACTTAAGCGCTGGACTTTATTAAATTTTTGCGCGAAACGCGCAAAAATTCTAGAGGAATAGCATAAATCTCCTCCTTAAAGATTGGGAAGGTAATCAACAATAACCCTTCATTTTCTTTAGGGCGCGTTCAGCCTTATCCACCCGAATTGGAATGTACTGCTCAAGTTGATCGAGCAACCTCTCCGATTTTTTGTCCACCAGAACCATCGCGCGGTTTTCCCGTTCTATAAAACGTTCTTTATCCATATGATCGATGAAAGCCAGAAGGTTATCGAAATAACCGAGTATATTAAGAAGCCCACACGGCTTTTCATGAATACCAAGCTGAGTCCAGGTAAGCACTTCGAAGAATTCATCCACAGTACCGAATCCGCCCGGGAGGGCGATGAATCCGTCGGACAGGTCCACCATAAGGGCTTTCCGTTCGTGCATCGAACCAACTATCCGAAGATCGTTCAGTTCGGTATAACCTACTTCCCTTTCAACCAGGTACTTTGGGATAACGCCGATTACTTCTCCTCCCGCGACTTTGACTGCTTTGGCGATTTCGCCCATCAACCCGACACGCCCTCCGCCGTAAACAAGGTCGATCTTCCTGGCCGCAAGTTCCATACCCAGTTCCCTGGCCGCTTTTGCATACATGCTGGTAGCGCCCGGGCTTGAACCGCAAAAAACGCAAATCCGTTTAATAGCCATAAAATGAGTCTATCTTTTTTCATTCAGCATGTCCAACCGGAAAAAAGATGGGCGGTACGATTTAGGCGTATTTTTTCAACGCTTTCTCAACAACCAGCACAGCCTCGTTGGCATCCTTGCCGTACAAATCGACCCCGTTCCTCTCGGCGAATTCCTGCGTTACCGGCGCCCCACCTACGATCGTGATAACTTTGTCCCGTAAGCCGGCCTTTTTTAACGCCTCCATTTGATCCTTTATACCGCCCAGGGTGGTAGAAAGCAAGCCGGAATATCCGACAATTACAGGTTGATGATTATTAATTGCTGCAATATACTTTTCCGGGGCATTATCAATGCCGATATCTATCACTTCAAAGCCATTACCTTCCAACAGGGCTTTAACTATATTTTTTCCAATATCATGAAGGTCGCCTTTAATCGTACCAATGAGAATTTTGCCCTTGCTCTTTTTTTCAATCGCCATCTTTAGAAGGGGAGTTAAAAGTTTCATAGCCTCTTGCATTGCATTAGAAGCCATTAATAGTTCCGGAAGGAACATTTCACCGGTGGAGAACTTCGCCCCCACTGCTCTGATAGCGGGTGTTAAAGCTTTGGATATTATTTCCATAGGATCGAGTTTCTCATTGAGAGCGTCTCTTACGCCTTTTCCGATGTTTTTCGAGTCACCCTTGTACACGGAATCAAAAAGCCTCTTCATCAAATCCGGTCCAATCCTCTTTAAATAATCTTCTTCACGAATTTTTTCTTTTTTCTCTTCCAGAGTAAAGGTGCTTTTTGACACCGGTTTTAATACCACCCACTGTTTCTCCTCATAGGTGCCGTACCGGTGGATCGCGTTGAGCATGGCTAGGTAGTTTTCATGGGGTATATAATTTACGATACTGTGGCTTGAGCAGCAGACGTAGCCGCCGCCGGGTTTCAACACTGCCATATGCTCCTTCACATCTTTCTCTACATCCTCCGGGGTGCCGTGGGCCAGGGGAAACTCGATATCGATATTGCCTGCCAGACAGGCGGCGGATCCGAATTTCTTCTTAAACTCTCTGTAGTTTATGCCGTACGGGTCCATGGGATGGACGCAATCCACACCCATATCCAGGAGCATGGGCATAAGGTCATCTATATTTCCGTCGGAGTGGAACATGACCGGTTTTCCGGCGCTTAAAGCCGGCTCAATAATCCTCTTCATCCGGGGAGCCCATATTTCCTTCGTCAGTTTAGGAGGAAGAAACAGCCCTGTCTTAAAGGCCACATCATCGGCCGGCCAGATAAAATCAACACCGTCACGAATCGCCGCGTTACAGAGCTTAACACACCAATCGGTACTGATTTCCAGCAGTTCCTCGATAAAATCCCTGTCATTATAGATCAGGGTCATGCAGTCTTTAAGACCGATTACAAATTCATACAGGGTTTGAAAGAAGGCGGCGAAAAGAACACAGAAACCGATTTTTGTTCCGGATTCAGCCAAAGCCTGTTTGTATTCACGAACATACACCATTTTCGCTTCGATATCTTCATCCGAGGGAAGTACGACATATTTTTTAAAATCTTCCCTGGTCTTGATGCTCCGGTCCGCAATCAAACCCCCCGTTGTTCCGTCTTCTTTCCTTTTTTTAAAGGGCGTCCATATAGCCTCTACGATTATGGCATCCTGTCCGATTATTTTGCAGATGTCGATATAATCTTTGGGTTTCATCGGCCGCGCGCCTTCGGATTCCGAGACGCCTTTCGCCGGGTCACCCCCGTAAGAAAGGGTGTTGCCTGCGTATCTGCCAAGCAGTTTTTCAACATGTTGATCCTCAATCAAAACTTCAAAATTGGGTACCCGGTCGACTTTTTCTCTTTTAAAAGCGCTGAAAAGACGCTCTATGTCAGGTTCTCCAATATAAGGTTTAAGGTTCATTTACTCCCCCTTAATATGTTTTATAGTTTGAGGCAATTTCAAAAACCAGAATTTATTAGCCGCGGAACCACACGGAATGATACGGAAGGCTGCAACCATTAATACTTTTTCCGCGTATTTCCGCGGATTCCGTGGCTACCCAATATGCTGACCCGAACTTCTCGCCCTCGAAGGGGGCTACCCCATATGCTTGCCCTGGCTCCCAGCCCTCGAAGGGGGTCTCGCCCTCGAAGGGGGCTTATATTTTGAAAAAACCTCGTTTAATATTAAACTATTTGCGCATGTAGTCCAGTCGATTTTTCTCAGTATCCCGTCAGCCGATATGAAAAACTTCCTCTACCGCCTCCATTTCAGGTCCTGTCACGCTTGGATCTGTCTTCACAAAAAACTTGTCCATAGCTTTCTGCCAGCGACTGTTCACTTCCTGTTTTCCGAGGTACTCGAAAGATTTGCCG
>JBFMGN010000145.1:2062-7306 GCA_040752435.1 Spirochaetota bacterium | reverse complement strand
CACGGTCAATTTCAGAGCTCATTTATTGATAAATTTTACAAAGCCCATCGTTATTCTGTCAATATCAATTCTTAGCGTCGGATGATTGACAATACCGATGATATTTGCCAGAATTTAGGGCCTAAAGGCCGTAGTTCTTCATTAACTAAAAGGATTTGAGATTACTACAAAGGAATTATTCTTTCGCAGGACTTTTTCGCTGAGGCGGCAGGGAAGCAGTAATTACGGCAGAGTAAAATATCTTTAAATAATGTCAATACGGGAAGTCTTTCATAAAATTGCATTAATATTTCCAGGAAAAAAAGATAATCTCCGTGAGGAGATTACTCTTAAGACTTCTCTCTTCAGAATATTCAGTAGAGCCCTTTCAGGTACGTACAGCTTATCCGGGAAATCTATCCCGGAAACCGCTGAAACCATTGATGTACAAAGCCTGGCATTGGAAGATTTCCAGGGGGAAGTTGATGGTGTTGAAAATGGATTCATCGAATATATTTTTTTTGAAACAGACGAGTTCCCTCTGATATTCTTTTTCCCTGAAAATTACTTTAGTGAAATCAATGGTGACCAGGACCCTTTTGTCGGCCAGGTGAAGCTCATTAGAAGTGTCTCCAACTCAATCCTTAAGTATGCCGATTCTACCTTTCCCGGAAGATTTATAAAGCAATACGATTTCTTGTATAAAAATGAATTATTTTGGCACATATCCGACCATAGTATTTTCAAAGTAACGGCAGGGTTTTCCTGTTTTTATTGCCTGATCAATGAAAAAAAACTATCTTTCCTCAATAACCTGCCGCAGGATAAAACTCCCGGCCGGGATTCTGCATTAACGGGGAGTGAAGGGGAAGGAACAGGCATATCTTTGATAACAATCAATAAGCCCCTGGATCTGATTATCACTGAGTATATCCTCCCCCCTGTCGTTTCGTGTGGAAATTACCTGCTTAAATCCAACATCGACACCCTCGTTTCCGGGATTTTCAATGCGGACGAATTTGATCGCTTAAGGAAGACTCCAGGCATTTGGATTAGCACCTTTCTTGAATCGGTTCCTGGAAGATTCGAATTGTTTTTCTTCATACCTGCCGATCCAAAACAGATGACCTCACAGTTTGTGAAAACGATACAGCAGATAGCTACCTGTTTTTTCCGATCGGTGCTGGAAGCGCATAAAAGTGAATTGGGCTTGCAGGTGCACAAAGCACAGATACAAACAGGAAAAAAATTAATTTTTCAAAAAAGTTCCCCTCTTCTGCAATTAAAATCAAAGATCTTTATTAATCAGAGATTTATCCCCTGTGATCTTTTTCTGACACAAGAATCTGTCCAATTCCTTCTCCGCTCTCACGGTGAAGCCTGGGACGGCCAGTATCTTCCGAAATATTCACATAAACCGATTGAAATTCTCTTGTCCCTCAATCAGAACATCCTTAGAAAAAAGCTGACGACGTTTTACTTAAGGCATGTCAACCACCAATCCGATTTATTCGCTCTCAAAAAAAAGGGTAAACCCTTCATACCCTTCCCCTTGTTCTGCAGGCTCCTTGAGGAAAAGGATTTATATTTGATTTTCCAATATATCACAGTTCATGTGGAAACGGTTAAAAGCCTGCGTTCCTTATTTTATTACACCCGGATTGAAACTATCCCTGGCGGAAAATCCCATACCTGTGAAATAGCGCCCGTATTTTTTGACGACCAGCGAATTAAGGCCGTTCTTCCCCGCCTTCAAGCTGAGTTGTGGGATCGAGACAGGCGAAATATTTTTTTTACGCCAGAAGAGTATAAAAACGGAAACATTTCCGTAATGAAAAGTTTATACTTCGCAGCATTAAAGAAAGATCTCCTTCTTTCCGGAAAGGCGCTCTTTATCCTGGAAAATATTTTTTATAAGATTATTCAAGGAGATATTATTGAAAAACTGACCGAACTTACACAGAAAAATATTCCTTTTGAATCCTTACAAAAATTACAGAGGAAAAGTCTCCAGCAATATCTTGCCGGTAAGAACAACAAGTTTTTATCTCTCATGTTAATCGGCTCGGAAAAGGGATTGGACATAATTAAACCCAACATAAGCAGAAGACGAAGAGTTAATCTTGTTGAAGACTATAACTATTATCTAAAACAGTTTAAGATGCAGCAGGTGAAAGCGGAAGAAGTGTGTATGGTAAAAGAAACTTCAGAAGCGGAAATAACCTCTCTGCTGGAAAATAAGGAAAAAATGCAAGTCCGACCAGGTGGAAGGGATAGACGGAATGCAACCGAACGTATAAATAATTGATAAATCAAAAGGTCAGGAGGAAATTGATGGATGTAAGGAATATCGGCTGGATTGGAACAGGTGTAATGGGGAAATCCATGTGCATGCATATTTTAAAAAAGGGATATAAGGTATTTGTTTTTAACAGAACTAAGGCTAAGGCTCAGGAGCTTTTATCGAACGGTGCACAGTGGTTAAGCAGCCCCGCCGAAGCCGCCGGCTTAAGCGATTGTGTTTTTACCATAGTTGGTTATCCGGCCGATGTAGAGGAAGTGATCCTTGGGAAAGAAGGCGTTTTAGCCGGGGCAAAGCCGGGCTCAATTATTGTTGACATGACCACATCGGAACCGTCACTGGCAAAAAAGATATTTGCCCAGGCGAAAGCGAAGTCCGTTGAGTCACTGGATGCCCCTGTCTCGGGCGGGGATGTAGGCGCACGGGAAGCCAGGCTTGCAATTATGGTGGGAGGGGAGAAGAAGGTTTTTGAAACCATCCTCCCTTTATTTAAAATAATGGGAGAGAATATCGCCTATATGGGAGAGGCAGGCGCCGGGCAACATACCAAGATGTGTAATCAGATCCATATCGCCTCCACCATGATCGGAGTAGTGGAATGTCTTTTATATGCCCATAAAGCCGGACTCGATCTGATGGAAATGATTAATGTTATCGGCAAGGGCGCGGCCGCATCCTGGTCGATCAACAACTACGGACCCAGGATTGCAAAAGGTAATTTCGAGCCGGGATTTTTTATCAAGCACTTTGTCAAGGATATGGATATTGCGTTGAAGGAAGCCCGGCGTATGAAATTAAGCCTGCCGGGGCTCGCTCTGGCCCACCAGTTTTACGTCTCGGCCATGGCCGTAGGATTGGAAAACAAAGGTACCCATGCCCTGTATAAAGTTTTTGAGATGATGAACAGCGAGAGCAGCGCTCCATAACTGTATCTTTTCAAACGGTAATGTTGGAAATTATCTTTACCAGTTTATTGCGGTCAATGGGGAGGGTTAAGATTTAAGCGTTTACTTACGTTTCGGCGGCTATTTTATCAAATTCCTCAACCGTTATAGCAGGCGATGTAGAAAATGAGATGCCGGTCAGTTTATTAAGCGCGATAGAAGTTTTAAGTGCCGCCTGTATTTCCGGAAAATCTCCGATAATAACAATATCATATTCTCCCATTAACGCATAAATCGACTCTAATTTACCGCCGAACTTTTCGATAATAGCCGTTGCCTTTTTTGTACGCTCAGACTTAATTCCTTTAATTGCATCTGAAGTGTATTTCCCAAACATAAAAAATTTTGACATAATTTATTCCTCCTGATATTAATAATAATGATACTATATATTTATAGATAATTTTTTCTAAACCTGCAAGTCCGATATTCTATCGCCGGAGACGGACTTAAGTCCGTTGGTAACTAAGGAAAAACTTAGAAATTGCATCTTTTGTAGTTAAAGGTACGGTTTATACGGCTTTTATATTTGTAATTTAAATAAGTCTCTGATTCTTCGAAAATATTGAACGCAAAATCAACAAAAAACAGTAAAATTTGTAAAAAATGTGTACATGGTATTGACATTTTATTAATTTTTTGCTAAGAAAAAATAAAACTTATCTAGATGGAGATTGAAATGACAAAGTTATGTGCGCCTGTAAAAACTGCCGCGGGGATGACTCTCATTGACCGGAAAACCCCCGAACTCTTTCGTGACCAGTTTCCCTACAGTGAAATACCGCGGATTCTTTTTGATGGGAAAATGATTCCCCCTTCACCGCCTGATGAGATATGGATAACCGACACTACCTTCAGGGACGGCCAGCAGGCGCGTCCTCCTTATACACCTGAACAGATAGTTGAAATATACACCCTTCTTCACCGTTTGGGTGGACCAAAGGGTGTTGTCAGGCAGTGCGAGTTTTTCATCTACAGCCAGAGAGACCGGCGAGCTGTGGAAGGTTGCCTTGAGAAAGGTTTTCAGTTTCCCGAGGTGACCGGCTGGATTCGTGCAAACGAGAATGATTTTAAGATCGTAAAAGAACTTGGCTTGAAGGAAACAGGTATCCTTACCTCCGTCTCGGATTACCATATATATCTTAAGCTTAAAACCGATAGAAGACATATTCTCGAGGAATATCTATCCGTCGTAAAAACTGCCCTTAATGAAGGGATTAAGATTCGTTGTCATTTCGAGGATATTACCAGAGCCGACATTTACGGCTTCTGTCTTCCTTTCGCGGAAGAGCTTCTTAAACTTACCCAGGAAAGCGGTATACCGATAAAAATCAGGCTGTGCGATACTATGGGCTATGGAATTTCTTTTCCCGAGGCGCTTCTGCCCCGGAGCGTACCCAAGATAGTATATGCCTTCCGTCAAGAGCTCGGGTATCCGTCTGAACTGCTCGAATGGCACGGTCACAATGATTTCCACAAGGTTCATATCAATGCCGTAACCGCGTGGCTGTACGGTGTTTCAGCCCTGAATGCTTCCATCCTCGGATACGGGGAGAGGACCGGCAACCCCCCTCTTGAGGGGGCGATAATCGAATATATCGGTTTAAAGGGCACAACTGATGGGATCGATGCAGCGGTTATTACGGACATCGCCGAATATTATCGGAATGTTATAAAAGCGGATATTCCTTCCAACTATCCCTTTGTCGGAGCAGAGTTCAATACCACCAGAGCCGGGATACACGCCGACGGACTGCTTAAAAATCAGGAAATCTACAATATTTTCGATACTGAAAAGATCCTTAAACGGCCGCTTAGGGTAATGGTTACAGACAAATCCGGCGTCGCCGGTATAGCCCGGTGGATCAATGAAAACCTGCCATTTATAGTTCAGGGCAAGGTTGAAGAAGTCAGCAAACGCCATCCCGGTATACGCCATATCAATAACTGGGTAATGGAAATGTATGCCCAGGGACGGACAACCAGCATATCTCCGGAGGAACTTATCGCCCAGACTAA
>JBFMGN010000145.1:0-2052 GCA_040752435.1 Spirochaetota bacterium | reverse complement strand
TCTCTTTAAGTCCGACTTCGCGCAAGTCAGGGAAGAGGCCATGAAAAAAGCCAAAATCCTTGCTGAAAAAATTTCCACTGCCGCCGAGATTCAATCCCTGGATAAAAATAAGATGGAACCATTCCTCAACAAGGTCCTTAAAAAGGAGGGTTCCATACAACTTCTGGCCATAACTGATATTGAAGGACGGAGAATCAGCCAGGTCCACACCCAGCGGGGTGAAAAAGGGCTTTTCCGGAATCTGCTGGACAAGGATTTCAGGCAGAAAGAATGGTTTGTGGAGGTGCTGGAAACGGGTAAGCCCTATTATTCGGATCTGTTTTTTTCAAAGTATACCGGTGTATTAATCTTTACCGCCGCTCTTCCGATTTTCAACAACAAAGGTGAAATCTACGCAGTAATCGATATCGACTTCAAGTTTGATGAGATAGTCAAACTTATCAACCCGATTCCCGAAGAGATTCTTGAAAGTCATACGGAATAAAAATAGAATAAGAATAATGGAAGATGGGGAGCCCGGCAAGGCAAGCATCAAATACTATCAACAATACGGCTAAGAAATACAAGAGGGGTAATATGCAAAAAATGGAGTTCGATGTATGCTTAACAAAGCCTGACCAGAAGGGTACATGGACATATTTTAATCTTCCCTTCAGCGTGGAAGAAGTTTTTGGGACCAGGGGCCAGGTGAAGGTAAAAGGTGCTATTAACAACGCTCCCTATAGAAGTTCGGTAATGCCGGCCGGCGACGGTACTCATTACATAAGACGTTGGTCCGGAAACTCTTCATTGAAATAACTGCACCGGTGGATCAGCGTAACTTAAGCGTCAAAAAAGGCTCTTTACTTTTTCGCCGCCGGGCTGGCAGGTGGGACAGAAAAACGCATCGTATCCTAAAACACTGGCGCGGCGAATTTTAGTTCCGCATGCCGGACACGGTGCATTAAGCCTGTTACGGACCTTCAGATGCTCCCGTACTTTTATCTCAATCGGCTGTTTCGCTTTCTCAACCATCTCGATGGCCCACCGGATAACTTTTCCAATGGCTTCATATAACTTCTCAATCTCCTTTATACTTAACTGGCTGCACAGCCGTTTTGGATGGAGACCGGCTTCAAAGAGTATTTCGTCGGCATAGGCGTTTCCAATAGCGCTCATTATTTTCTGATCCATGAGAAAAACCCGTACCTGGCATCTTTTCCCGCTGATCTTGTTTTTGAAAAGCTCGAAACTAAAATCCTTCTTTAGTATGTCGATCCCCTGTTCCAGGTATCCCGGGATTTTTTCGTAGTCCTTGTTGCCTGCTGTAACATAAATTTTCCCCATCCGTTTTTCATCGAGATAGTGGAGGGCACCCCCGTTATCAAGATTAAGTGAAAAGCAGGAATGCCGGCCGGGTTTTCCGGCTTGAGGCAGATATTGAAACCGCCCGGCGAGCATCAGGTGGCAGATAATATCATACCCGGACAGTCGAAGCCGGATAAAGGGGCCGTTGCGATCAATTGAAGTAATAAGCCGCCCGTTAAGAATTTCGGCGAAGGTACCGTGTACGAGCATCCGGATTACAACCGGTTCCTTTAAGTATGCATTGGCTATTTTGTTGCCCGGCAATACCAAGTTGAGATTCCGTACAATGTAAATCAAGTCGGGTAGTTCCGGCAAAGAATACCTCCATTATACTATTCTACTGTAATTTCTTCGCGACAATGCGAAGAAATATAATAAAGTCCGACAGTGGCGACAGCCACTGTCGGGCTCATTGTTATCGTAAACCAATCATTAAAAATTTAGCAGATTATCTTTCCGGTGTATATCCTTGCAATATGATTTTGATTTACACTATAGTATTGTTAAAGGTTATTTCAAGATATAAGCTCAATTATTATAGCATAATCGATATATGGCATTAGCCTTAGAGAGAAAATCTTATCAATACTATGTACAGGGAGAACCCGCCATGTTTACTTTAACTCCTGTTCAATTGAACGGCCATTATGTCGGCGGCGTGGGTTTGCTGATATCATCGGACGCTATAAATAAGATTATGCAGGC
>JBFMGN010000144.1:0-7312 GCA_040752435.1 Spirochaetota bacterium | reverse complement strand
TCCTGGATTACTGTGTACGGGGAACAATGGATGCCGAGGATTTTGATATAGAATTAAAACGATTACGCAACGCTCATTCCGACTCGATTCAATCCCAGTTAAATCTATTGGGAAGCCACGATACCCGAAGAATAATGACGGTCTGTAATGAAGATATAAGCAAGCTTATGCTGTCACTGGTATTTCAATTCACCTACCTCGGTGCGCCTATGATTTATTATGGTGATGAAATCGGCATGACCGGAGAAGACGATCCATTATGCCGGGGAACAATGATATGGGAAAAAGAAAAATGGAATACCGCCGTCCATAAGATGTATCGTACTTTAATAGAAATCAGAAAAAAAAATGCCGCCTTAAGAAGAGGATGCTATAAGACATTAAAAGTATTTAATCATGTTTTTTCTTATTTTAGAAGTTATAAAAATAATTCAATCATTATAATTATTAATTCCGGGCAAAAAAGCTGTGAAGTGGCAATTAAGCTGCCTGAAGAAGCCAGGCCAACAGAGCCGTGGATTGATCTGTTAAGTTTGAAACGAATATACGGTAATGCTGCAAAAATTAAGATAAAAGAATTAAAAGCTCGAAGCGCCATGATCCTGGCCCCTCTTACACCCGCGACCCTTGCCCACCCCTCTCCCTGAACCTGACCCGGGTTCTGTGCCCCTTTAACCGTCGCCCGTGCTATACTGAAATTACCCTTTCCGACACCCCTTTACCCCTTGACTACCCCTTACATCTGTACGGCTCTTTCCCGATTCAGTAGTTTTTGCTTTCGTTCCGTACCCCATCGATATCTATGAATGCCAGTGTTTCGTTTACCCAACTGGAGAATATCGGATCCTGCTCTGCATACTCTATAGAAAAACTTTCCATCCGCATTGGGTTCGCGTTCCTCGATGGCTTCCCAGCGTTCTTCCAAGGTGCTAAAAAGACGATCATGGTTAACTTGCATAGTTATGTTATACCTCATATCTGCTAATCATCAAAAGGCGGAGTAAATGGCATCTTGTACTGTGAAAATAAATGATATAAGCGAGAGCTGTGCTCAGGAACGCCAGGCTTAAGACAGCTCCAATGGTCGGTAGCGTTGGAAACGGTTGACTCCAGGGGCGATCTATCAATAAGACGATTGGCAGCATCAAGACGGTAGAACAGGTGAGCTGTCCTGCAGCGAGAACAAATGGAGAAGTTCCCCTAAAACGTTTTCCAAATATTCCGGCAAACGCATAAGAAACAGCAGCTCCAACGACTACCAACTGTGCCAGTACGTTTCCCTGTGTCCCATAGAATAAACCCCATCCGATCAAAGTTGTAACACCAAAAATTCCAACCAGTATGCCCACCAGTTTGTTGGCAGTCAGCCGTTCATCTCTGGTCAAAAAATGCGCCAGGAGGATCGTCACAAAATAGACAGGATAACAAGTAATACCCATTCCATGATTCCCATTTGATTTTGAAGTTTATTTTGCATGTCGACCTCCTCGTCGATTAAGTAAATCATATCTTCTTCTCTTTTGCCTGGCTATCGGTTTCTTGCGCTCTAATTCCGGTTAATTTCCACCATGCATCTGCCCCAAAAAGAGGTGTGAACGGCATGGAAATTGCACGGCGTGTGAAGAATACCATAGAAAGAAAAATCAATTACTCCGTTGTGAAAGGTAGACAAAAAACTTTTTAGAATCAGTAAGGAGACAATTATAAATAAGAAAAAATATAATCATTTAATTGAGTTGTAGGGGTGCCTGTGAATGTTCTTTTCTGGATTGGATTTTATCGCTGGATTGCCATGCCCGGCGGGGGTATATCCTTTCATCCAGCAACAGACAGCATTCATTCCAAGGTAAAACCGTAAATTACATGGCTATACTGCGGACGGTGCGGTAATCAGACAGATACGGCTGACCCTGTCCGTTTTCCTCCTCCACCCAGTGGACCGTTCCCGGTTTTTTGCGCGGGATTCTGTAATATTTCTAGCGGGGATACCCGAGCAGGAGCACGGCGTGAATCCGGTGCCTGTCCGGAATAGCCGCAATTTGCCTGCATCGGCTGCTGGTATTAAGCGCGTTCTGCGTCATGGGCGTCGGTTGGACTCAACGATGGCTGGTTTTATAAAATTAGCTGGAATTTGATTATGGAGTCGCCCAATTTTGGGTCTAAAACTTGGGCTGCCTGGTAATTTGTACAGGATCGGCGCCATGTAAAAAATCGAAATCACAGCCCTCGGGCGCCTGGGTCACATGCTCCTCATAGAGACGGCCATAGCCCCGGCTAAAAATAGGTTTATGTTCCTGTGGCGTTGCCTGTCTCCGGGCCAGCTCGGCCTCAGGAACATGAAGATGAAGTCGACGCGCGCTGACATTCAACTCTATCTCATCACCGTCCCGAACCAGAGCCAGAGGTCCGCCAACGGCACTTTCGGGGGCTACATGAAGCACGATGGTACCGAAGGCGGTCCCGCTCATACGACCATCCGAGATGCGTAGTATATCCCGGACGCCCTTTCTAAGGAGTTTATCCGGTATAGGGAAGTTGCCGACTTCGGGCATCCCCGGCCCGCCGATGGGCCCCACGTTTCGCAGGACTAAAACATCATCTTCTGTGACGTCGAGGTTGGGATCATTGATCCGTGCCCGAAGATCATCCATATTCTGAAAAACCACGGCCCTGCCCTGATGGTGCAGTAAAGCAGGAGTTGCGGCAGCATGCTTGATCACACTACCGCCAGGAGCTAGGTTCCCGCGTAAAATAGCGACGCCTCCTTCCGGCTGGATCGGATCCTCCAGCGTCCGGATCACATCTTTGTTATAGATCCTGGCCTCTTTGACGTTCTCGGCGAGGGAACGGCCGGTGATGGTAAGAGCATCGCCGTGAAGCAGGGGTAAAAGCTGTTTCAGCACAGCCTGGATGCCCCCAGCATAGAAAAGGTCTTCCATTTGGTATTGTCCGGACGGTCGTATATTGGCAATTAGTGGAGTACACCTGCTGATTTGATCGAATAGCTCCAGAGACAGATCGATACCCAGCCGACCTGCTATGGCAGGGAGGTGGATCAAGGCGTTTGTGCTCCCCCCTATTGCGAAGAAGAGCGTAATGGCATTTTGGAAGGCCTGGCGGGTCATGATTTGCGATGGTCGTACCCCTTCATCTACCAGGGCTACGATACGCCTTCCAACTGCTTCGGCCAGGCGCAGCCGTCGGGAGTCCGGTGCAGGAATGGTGCCGTTGCCGGGCAAAGCCATGCCCAGAGCCTCAGCAACTGAATTCATCGTCGAAGCCGTTCCCATAACCATACAGTGCCCACTGCTGCGGATGATCACATCTTCAATCTCTTTATAGGTGGCTTGATCGATCTTCCCCGCCTGATACTCAGCGGTCAATCGACGGCAATCAGTGCAGGCACCCAAAATCTGGCCTCTGTAATGACCACTCAACATGGGGCCGCCACTGAGCAGGATGGCCGGTAAATCGGCGCTGGCAGCACCCATCAGGGCTGCTGGAACAGTCTTATCGCAGTTTACTAACAATACGACCCCATCGATGGGCTGGGCCCGGATCATTTCCTCCGTATCCATCGCCGCTAAGTTCCGATAGAGCATCGAGGTCGGAAGAAGATAAATCTCGCCGAGAGAGATGGTGGGAAACTCCAGGGGAGTGCCGCCGGCCTGCCAGACACCCCGTTTGACCGCCTCCGCTAATTCCCTCAAATGACGATTACAGTTGTTAAGCTCACTGAAGGTATTGCAGATACCGATGACCGGCCGGCTCATGTCCTGATCATCGAAGCCCATGGACTTGGTGAAAGCCCGATGTGTAAATCCGGCCACTCCATCCTCGCCGAAGAAGCCGCTGCTACGGGTAGAACGGTGGCTTTGCTGGTTATCGATCATTTTGACTCCTCCAACTCACGCCGCCAGCGGGCTAGATGCTCCAAGATCCCATCAATCGATGAATACACCCGACCGATTTTTTCGGCACAGCCGAGGGTGAAGAAATTGAGGCTTTCCCCGACCTGACTGGCCTCGCGCCTGTAAGAACGTTCATCCGTTAAAATGCTTAAGATCCCCTTTTTGCCGGGATCCTGGCGAGCCAACTCGTAAAAAATACCCATCTCGCAGGCGGTGCCGCTACTAACGTCGGGACCGTCCAGCAAGGCGATCAATGCATTGGCGCGAATCAAGCCGTTCAGATCTACCTGGAATACCTGAGCAGGTACGCTCCGGGACTGGAGGGTGTTGTGTTCCTGTTCTTGGGGAACAAAACAATCGTACCCGGCCTCTCGCAAAAGCTGGATATTTTTAACATGAAAACCACGATGATAAGGGGTAAAGAGCGGCCCTGCTATATATAGGCGCATGCTTAAGCCCCTTCAAGTTCGATTGCAACCATAGCCCTTGAGACGTCGGGATAGATCGCACCGAACGCTAAAATGCTCTCCCGGATCTGTGGATTCAGGGCCCGGTCACCGGCGCTCCAATCCCATCCTGCCACCCGGGTGTCATGGAGGATGCCGATCATGCGGCGCGGCCGGTCGCCCTCCCGCGCCAGGACATGGAAAGCACCGATTTGAGTGGCCACTGCATCGTCTACGGTATACCCGTCCAGGATCGCCACCAGCAGGTCGGCCTCTATCAACGCCTGATAGGTGGCTTCAAAGTCAAAGCGATCGACGCCTGCCAGGTTGTCTGGTGCCTGCCAGCCGCCTTCATGGGGCACGAAGACCTGGTGACCTTTACTGCGTAGGGATATCGCTGCCTTGGAGATATACTCCCGCGCATAAGGTGTGGCAGAGATACCGGTGAAAACGATCTTCATAAGATTATTTCTCCTTTGGGCATTTCTCGCCCTTCCTCCCAACCATGAAGATGGGCGATGATTCTATCGAGCCTGGCATAAATACATCCGACGTCGAGGATACAACCAAGCGTAAAAGCATTGACCGGGGGGACTCCTGCCAAAAACCGACGATGGGCTCGGTCGTCTGTGAGTAGGCCCAGAATGCCTTTTTTGCCAGGATCGTGCTGTATTATGGCCCAGAAGATGCCTATCTCACAGGCCAGGCCGCTGCTGATGTCCGGATCATCAAGTAAGGCTACGATGGCGTCACTCTCAGCTAACATCTCATAATCCATATCGAAAATACCCATCGGAGTCTTGGGTTGGAAACCGGTATCCCAATCAAAGGCACGGGTTACTCCGCGCTCCTGGGGCAGCAAACATACAAAGCCTCCACTGCGTAACTGGGCCGCATTACGGGCATGGAAAGCCCGGTGATAGGGCGTGAAAAGCGGGCCGGCGATGTAAAGCTTTAAAACCATCCGATTGCTCCCTGTTGAATGCTGGGAAGCGGATTCCCCGCTTCTAATTTCCCATTTCCAGCTCCCTCAACCCTTCAAACCGGTCATGAGTACGCCGCGGACGTAGTAGCGTTGCAATATCAGAAATAGCAAGATGATGGGAAGGGTAGCCATTGTGCTTGCTGCAAAAGTCAGTCCCCACTGGGTCTGAACTTCAGTCGTAAAGGTGGCTATGGCCACCTGGACAACGCGTTTCTCCGGGCTCGGCGCAACAATCAACGGCCAGAAAAAGGCGTCCCAACTGGCTTGAAAACGGATTAAGGCGAAGGTGATCAAAGCCGGGCCCGTGTTGGGGATCACAACGTGAAGAAGGGCTTTTAAATGCGAACAGCCGTCGATGCGGGCTGCGTGTATCAGATCCTGAGGGATATCCAGAAAAAACTGGCGTAGGAGAAAGATCCCTGCTCCGTTGGCGATCCAGGGTATGATCAGCGCTTGATAGGTGTTCACCCAGCGAAAGCTCTGCATCTGGAGATAGAGAGGTATGGCCAGCACCTCGAATGGGACAATCACCGTGCTTAGAAAAAGCGCAAAAAGAATATTTCGACCGGGGAAGTCCAGCCGGGCAAACGCGTACGCCGCCATGGTGTTGACCACCAGGCTGCCGAAGGTAACCGTTAAGGCTACGAAGATACTGTTGATCAGGTAGCGAGTGAATGGATAAGGATCAAGAGACAACAATTCAAAGTAATTGATAAGTGTCCAGGTTTGAGGGACAAAGGTTTTCCAGTTCAGAGGGAAGATATACTGAAAAATTTCGATCTGGGGTTTAAAAGAGGCTAGAAACATCCATACAAAGGGGACGATAAAAAAGAGTGCAAAACAGCCCAAAAGCAGATAGTACAGAGCCAGGATGAGCCAAACCTTCCAGCTACGGTAAGCGGATCCTTTTCCAGTTATGAGATAATCGATTCGATCTGTAACAGCTATAATACCAATCGCCATGAATCCATTTCCCTGCATCAATATTCAAGATCGCTGCGAAGCAAACGGAATTGTGCCGCTATCAGCACTAAAACCAAGGCCAGCAGAAGGAAAGAAAGTGCAGATGCATAGCCAAGCTTAAAATAACGAAAAGCATTTTGAAAAACGTAGAAGACCAGGGTCTGAGTACTATTAGCGGGCCCGCCATCGGTGATCACATAGATCGGAATGAATATTTTAAAAGCGTTGATCGTGCTGAGCACCACGACAAAGAGAAGGACCCGGCGCAACAATGGCAGCGTGATCAACCAGAAGGTTTTCCAGGCCGTAACGCCATCAAGGTCTGCCGCTTCATAGAGATCGTTTGGGATGTTTTTAAGCCCACCGAGCAATACCAGCATGGAAAAGCCGACTTCTTTCCAGACACCGATAAGAATGATACTGAACAAAGCCAGCCTGGGGCTGGTAAGCCAGGGCTGAGCCGGCAGCTTAAAGGTACGCAGCAAGCTGTTGATCAGGCCGTTATCGGTATGATACATGATTTTCCATACTGTCGAGACTACCACCAATGAGGTCACAACGGGCAAGAAATATGCTGAGCGGAAGAAGCCGACGCCGGGAAAGTGGTTGTTGATCAGGAGGGCCAGGATCAGGGCCAGGATTACCTGTAAGCTGACCACTCCCACTGTATAGCTTAGCGTATTAACCAGCGATCTGAGGAAATCGGGATCCCTCAGAGCGGCCCTGTAGTTTTGTAAACCAACCGGGAAGCGCTGGGATGAAAGAAGCGGTGCATCGCAAAAACTGACCCAGAAGGCTTGAATAATAGGAATGAAGGCAAAGATCACCAAACCCAGGGTGGCCGGTAAAAGCAATATGAAAGCTGCTTGATACTCTTCCCATTTGAGGCTTCGGACGCGTACGCTCAACATACTATTTGTCTTTTTTCCATGCCAGGTTTGGCTGTTTATAACTAAACCCAACCCTTTTATTTTCAGTTTCACTACCGACCGAGTCCGGCATCGAGC
>JBFMGN010000143.1:0-7315 GCA_040752435.1 Spirochaetota bacterium | reverse complement strand
GAATCTTAGCGAGACCACTGTACGTAACTATGTGAGTACCATCCTTGACAAGTTAAGATTATCCAACCGCATCGAACTTGCTCTGTACGCCCACAAGCATAAACTCTCCATTTACCCAACAGAAAAATAAAAAGGGTACAAAGCACTGTGAATTACAACTGAAAGCAGCCCTAGATTCCATCCTCGTCGCCACGATAAATTTACTGATTCCGTCCATCGCCGCATACTATAGGCTAACGCCTATAGTATGCGGCGATATGACAATTGGCCAAAGGCCGTACCACGCGGAACGAAGAACTACGAGCGTGAACTCGTAGTTCTTCATTTCAGTACAAAAGTACCTACTCAAATAGAGTCAATCGCACCTACCGCTCCGCGGTGTTCCGTGGTACTTTACCGCCATAATAACAGTGATCTCGAGCAAACAAGATGGAGATTGAAACAATAAAAAAGGTTCCTGCCTATCACACTGTTGTTCCCGATGAAGATTACTGGAAAAGGAACATTCCATGTCTCTCGGCGTGTCCGGTGACAACCGATGCCAGAGGCTATAACAGGTTTATAGCTCAGGGCGATTTTAAAAATGCTTATCTTATTGCCAGGGCACCCAATCCCCTTGCTGGGATATGCGGGCGTATATGCGGAGCCCCATGCGAAAAAGCTTGCCGTCGTGGAACCCTGGATCAAAGCATTGCTATTCGCGCTTTAAAGCTCGCAAGCTACGAGAGCGGCGGAGCACAACTGATGACGCCTTCCGCAATTCTGGAGAATATAGCACGGGGTGTGGAAAACAGAGAGTGTGTAAGCAGCCAGGATTCAGGGGGGCTTCTGGTGAGCATAGAGAATGGTGATCTGCCCAGGATTAAAAACAAAAGCGTTGGAATTATTGGTTCCGGTCCTGCGGGGCTTGCCGCAGCGCACGACCTTGCTTTGATGGGGTGCTCCGTCATCATTTACGAACGGGAACCTGTCTCTGCCGGGTTGCTCTACCTTGGCGTGCCGTCCTATCGGCTCTCAAGAGCACTGATAAAAGCGGAAGTAGATGCCATTCGAACCCTTGGTGTGGATATTAAAACAAAATGTTCCATAAGCAGAGATGTTACACTGGCTGAGCTTAAGAAAAAGCATGATGCCGTGATTATTGCGTGCGGTTTGAAAAAATCCCGTTCTCTTCCTATTCCCGGAGCAGACGCTTTGGGCGTTCTCGGCGGGGTTGAGTTTTTGCGTGATGTCGCCTTAAACGAGCCACATATCATCGGAAACAGAATTGTCGTGATCGGCGGAGGCAACGTTGCATACGACGTTGCCCGTACAGCTCTCAGGCGCCACCAGATGGATATCGCGCGAACCGCCATGAAAGAAAGAGAAGGTATCAGCGTTACCCTGTGTTGTATTGAGAGACAGGTAGAAATGCTGGCAGATGAAATTGAGATTCTTGAAGGGCAGGAGGAAGGTGTTAATCTCCAGGTTGGCTATGGACCTCAAGAAATTCTGGTGGCCGAAGGAAGGGTAAAAGGTGTGCTGTTCCATAAAGTGCTGTCGATCTTTGATGAGCACAATCGTTTCAACCCGCGTTATGATCCAAATGATACGATTACTTTGATGGCAGATACAGTAATGTGGGCCGTCGGCCAGCGTGCGGATTTTTCTTTTATCGATGAAAGTACAGACGCAGTAAGGATTTCTGAAAAAGGTGGTATTGAGCATAACCCTGACACACTTGAAACGAGTGAAGAGGGCGTATTCGTATGCGGGGATATCGCAAGCGGGCCGGGTCTCATGATAGATGCCATTGCCAGCGGAAAAAAGGCAGCTCTTTCGGTTTATGAGAAGCTCCAGGGAAAACGCGTACGGCTTCTGTCTAAAGGATCTCACTCGCCTATTTACATGTATGAGAGGGAAATGGGCTATGAGAAGATCAGACGCCAGGCGATCAGAACTTTCGAGGCGGAATCCAGGGTAAAAAGCCTGGAGGCGCTCGTTGAACAAAGCCTCACCGACAAAGAAGCAATTGTTGAGGGTTCACGGTGCTTCGATTGCGGAGTGAACACCATTTTTGACGGCAGCAAATGTATACTCTGCGGTGGATGCGTTGATGTCTGCCCCAGGCTGTGCCTGAAGCTTGTTCCGGCCGGCGAACTTGTTGGAGATGAAACACTGGAAAGACTGATCAAGACTCAGAAGGAACAAAAAGAGACAGAGGAATTAACCGCCATAATCAAAGATGAAGAGAGATGCATTCGATGCGGGCTCTGTTTTCTGCGTTGTCCTGTCGGGGCTATTACTATGGAGCGCTTTACATTCAGGGAGGAGATCAAAGCTGTATGAATTTTGAAAAAAGAGGAGAAGAAGAGGGGGTAACCCGGAGAGACTTTCTCGGTTTGATGGCTTTGGGGGCCTTTTCCGCAGCCATGATCATGTCTCTGATTGGGCTGCTTAAGTTCATGAAGCCGGCACTGCTGCCCGATGTGTCCCATACTTTTAAGATTGGCAGACTTAAGGATATCCCTGTCGACTCTACGAAGATCTATGCGGAGCAGAAAGTTCTGGTGAAAAGGGACTCAGAAGGCGTTGCTGCCATATCTTTGATATGTACCCATCTGGGATGTGTGGTGAAGCGGACGGAGGAAGGCTTTGCCTGCCCCTGTCACGGTTCTTTTTTTGACAATCAGGGGAGAGTCTTGAAAGGACCGGCTCCTAAGCCATTACCCTGGTTTGAAGTTTCGCTTGATCCGAGCGGGAAATTGGTCGTCAACACGGGCAAGGAAGTGCCATTAGGAACAAAGCTCACGGTCTAGAGCACTGCTAAGGAACATTAGTTAACATGAGCGATCAAAACAGAAAAGGAATGCCGCAGAAAAAAAAGCTCTTATCTGATAAGAACAGCCTAGTTATGGAAAATAAGAAAAAGCTGGATGCTATCGGAATGTTCTTTACCAATCTGAGAGACTTTCCGAAGACTTTCCGGCAATCTTTTATACGGCATGACAAAGCTACATCGGATCGGGCGCGCAGCCAGAGGATTCTCAGCAACCTGTTTCTTCACATTCACAGTACCAAGGTTCACCGTTTTTCGCTAAAGCCGACCTTTACGCTTGGATTAGGAGTATGTGCAGTCTCCTCTTTTCTTATTTTATTGATAACCGGCGTTATGCTTATGGTGTACTACAAGCCTTCCATTAGTCTGGCTTATGATTCGGTCAAGGATATCCAGTTTGTAGTACCCAGCGGCAGGTTTATACGTAACCTTCACCGCTGGGCTACTTACATAATGCTGGTAAGCGTTTTTGCCCATATGGCTCGCGTTTTCTACACGGCTTCCTATAAGCGCGGCCGGTCCTTTAACTGGCTCATAGGACTTGTCCTGCTTGTATTGACTCTCATCTTAAGCTTTACCGGATACCTGCTCCCGTGGGATCAACTGGCCTACTGGGCAACTACAATCGGATCGAATATTGCGGGCTCTTTTCGGGAGCTAACCGACGCACTCGGAATCACTCACGTTCTTGATATTGGCGGCTTCATGAAAGTACTCGTTTTGGGATCAGAAGAAATCGGTCAGGAAGCGCTTACGCGATTTTATTGGCTGCATGTCATGGTTTTGCCGGCTGTGTTTGTATTGTTCTTAAGCATACACATGTGGCGTATCCGGAAGGATGGAGGTTTATCCAGGCCAGATAATATAAGGGAAGATGAATTAAAAGGGATTCCAAAGGGCGACCTTTCTGAATCTGTATTCAGTGGGGCACCGCCGGAGAAAACATACGGCCTCATGGGTCTGGTTAAAGGGACGAGTCCTGCCGTGGGGCGGGGGCCTGAGCAAACTCTGTCAAGTTGGCCGACTCTCTTTATCGCCGAATTAGCGGTTTTTGTGGCGACCCTGGCTGTTGTATGTATTTTGGCTTTCTTTCTTGATGCACCGCTCAAAGAAATGGCTAATCCGGCAGTGCCGGAGAATCCGGCCAAAGCACCCTGGTACTTTCTGGGACTTCAGGAACTGGTGTCCTATTCGGCATTTATGGGCGGCGTCGTAATTCCCGGAGTCGTACTTTTAGGCCTCGGCCTGATTCCCTATCTAGATAGGGAGGAGCAGGAAATCGGCCGCTGGTTTGATAACAAAGCAGGCAAGCACGTCGCTTTTATCTCTTTTTTCTTCTCTCTGATAGTTGTAATCGGAATGCTTGTCCTCACCGTCAATCTCGGATGGCTCCGAAACTGGTTTCCCCAAATCCCTCAGATTGTAATTACATTCGTCAATCCAGGAACCATTCTGGTTATCACTTTCATGTTCTGGTCTTTCCGTTGCATGGAAAAATATAAGTCGATTAGAATAGCAGCGATTTCGCTGTTTACATGTTTTCTTGTCGCCTATGTTATTTTAACCTATTTTGCTACATATCATCGAGGGCCAAATTGGGATTTCTACTGGCTCAAAAGCCAGTGGCCGGGGCATTAGGGCAGTGATGAAGATAATTATACTCATCGGCAGTAGTATTATTCTCATTGTTCTCCTTCTTGAGGCTTACCATGAAAACCTCGGAATGGCCTGGCAGGCGTATCAAACTGTGTATAGGAAAGAAATGAGCACTGAAGCGCAAAATAAAGATGAGAAGAGCTCAACTGACCGCTATGAGATAAAAATGCGACAGGTAGTACTGCCGGAGTTTAATCGCGTCGACCGGTGTATCAGTTGCCATGTCGGCATGGAGGATCCAAGAATGACGGAGAAAACCAACCCTCTTAAGTCCCATCCCGGCGATATCCTCGAGAATCATGAAGTCGAAAAATTTGGATGCACAATTTGTCATGAGGGTCAGGGTAGAGGTATTACCACCTTCCAGGCGCACGGGCAAGACCGTTACTGGCCTTATCCGCTCCTTGATCTTTCAGTTAAGGTCGCGGCAACGTCTGAATCGAAACCTAAGGTTAGCTCCACGGACCTGTTGCAGTCAAGTTGCTATCAGTGTCATAACGCCCCAGACCTTTTCAGGATTGCAGACATTGGCGCCGAAACGCTTGCTTCTGGTATCGGAGTATTCGTGGACAACGGCTGCCTGAGCTGTCATCGGGTTAACGGTGTGGGAACGAACTCCGGCATTGAACTGAGCGGCATCGGAGACAAGCAGCTTTCAGAATATGATTTTTCTTCTTTTCCTGAGGAAGAAGAAAAAACCATTTTCAACTGGCACTATCAACATCTGAAAAACCCCAGAAGCGTCGTCCCAACGAGCCTCATGCCGTATATAGATCTGTCAGAAAAGGAAATCCGAAGCGTTGTGATTTACCTATTGTCCTTAAAAAAGCGAGGTTACTCTGAACTGTCGAAGTTTGCAAGAAAAAGACTTGGGGGAAAAGAAGCTTTTAGAGCTTTCTGTGCAGGGTGCCACGGCCGAAACGGTCAGGGAAACGTTACCATTCAGTTTGCCAAGGAGAATACCGTCGAAGAAGAGTTGCTGGAAGGTAAAAAGGACAGAGTCATTGCAACCTCATTAAATAACAGAAACCTTTTGAGCAGCGTCAGCGATCAGTTTCTAAGGCAGGCTATCGTCAACGGCAGGAGAGGAACAAGAATCATGCCTGCCTCGACATTCGAAAATACCGGGATTTTCCCTGAAGAAGTGGATGCAGTAATTAAGTTAATCGATGAGTGGAGAAAGGAATATAATATTGCTGCCCCAAAGAATTTGGATCTGGATAGGACTGAAATTAAAGGAGATTCGGAAAAGGGAAAGATTGTCTACCACATGAAGGATAGCTGCAGCCAGTGTCATGGGGAAAACGGGGCTGGAAGCGAAGTTGCCCCTCAACTAAACAATCAAGATTTTCTGCAGCTCGCCTCAGACAGCTACATCAAGTCTACAATTCTGTCGGACCGGATGAGTGTACCCAGCAATCTTACGGATGAGCAAATAAATAATGTGATCGCGTATATCAGGAGTTGGCAGAAATAATTTCTGGTAAATCCCAGTTTCAATAAATATAAATAATAAAGGAGAAGAGAATGATTAAAGATAATCTGATTATTAAGATGCTGTTATTCGTCTCGATTCTTGTTTTTGGATTACTCACTTTTTCCTGCAAAAAAAAGACCGCAGAGGCAAAACCGGCGATCGAAACCGAGGAGAAAGTTGAAGTTGTTTCCATTCCGGCCGATATCTATTTTTCATTGGCAATAACCGATAACTCCCATAATCACTCGGGAGATAACCTTCTCTTTCTGGATTTTCAGGAGAAGGCTGATCCGGGTAAAGTAGATGAAAAAGTTATCATTTCCCCAAAGGTAGCCAATGGCTCGATAACTTTAGATGGTGACATATCCGAATGGAAAAAGGAAAATCTCTCTACTGTAAAAGGCCGGGTTATGAATAATTACCCATTGAGTGAATTCTACGACGCGATTCCGACCGACATTACAGTAGGCTCCGCTTTTGACGATACTTTCATCTATTTCGCTGTGCAATGGGAAGATGCTAACCACGATATGTCAATTAACCGAAATCGATGGGTTTATGATGGAAAAAAGTGGAATAAAATGAAACATGTGGCGGTCAATCCTGATTCACCGAACAGAGCTGTTGTAAATAGAAATGATCCTTTATCTGGTTCGGAGAGCGAAGATAGATTATTTGTAATGTTCCCAATCAGAGATAGTGAGAAAAACTTTTCAAAAGGCAGCTATGGATGTGCGATGTATTGTCATGGTTATTTAAAAGAATCCGGGGATCCAAAAGAGAAAAGAGTGGGGGACGGTGTAGTTGCCATGCATACCAATAGGAAAGACGATATCGCAGATATTTGGCATTGGACTTCGACCAGATCCAATCCCGGAGATACCCTTACAGACGAATATCTTGTATTTAAAGGGGAAGATGACGAGGATAAGAATGGCAGAAAGGCTGATGAAGGAAAAGGTAATTACTCAGATAATAAAAATGACCAGGGGCAGCCGGCCTTTATGGGCAGGAGCGAGCCGGGAGTTCAGTTCCTATTTGAAGATGACAAGACAGAGATCGCAGGAGGTTTTAAGAAAGGGGATACCCTCTCTTATACAATTTATCGAGAGCCGGAAGGCAGTCGAGTGGATGTAACCGTCAAAGCAAAATACGACCCTTCCACTTTCAAATGGACTTTGGAATTGAAACGGCTCTTAGATACCGGTAATGAGGATGACCACCAGTTCATTCCGGGTGTTGATGCGCAGTTTCCAGCTTTGACAAAGGGAATAGCAGGAAATGCTGATAAAGGAAAAGCCCTCTATGTCAGCAAGAAGTGCGCTCAATGCCATGGTGATACCGGTGCAGGAACTTTTAAAGAT
>JBFMGN010000142.1:0-7339 GCA_040752435.1 Spirochaetota bacterium | reverse complement strand
TACTTATTTAAATTGATAAATACCAAAGGAACAATCTATACCAATCATTTTAGCGGAGGAAGCTCTGAGGATTTTATCGCATTTGACTTCCTCAGCTCTTTTGTTAAATTTTTTAATAACACAGTCATAATGGGAGAAGGAAGCAGAGTGTACTGGGGGTTTAAAATAACCGACGATTCCGGGAGCGGAATAATAAATAATATTCTTCTCCGAAAAACCGATATACCGGCAGGCAGCGCCTTTGTAATGAAAAGAAGTTCGGAGGTCGAGATACTGTCCAACAACATTTTTGGATGGAGCAATATTCTTGAGACTGAAGATAAAACGCTGAAAAACAGCGACGATTTGAATAAGACGGACGGCCTTCCCTTCGGCGGGAATGTAAATGGAAATGTAAGCGAAAGCTTTACGAATACCTTTAAAGTATCCAAGACCGGCGAACTAACTTTGAATGAGGTCTCCCTGTGCGTTGACGGCGGTTATGATGTCCGCATCTACGGCGGCCCGGATACGGACTGGCAGGGTCAGAAACGACCCAATCCCAATCATGGTCTTCGTCCGGCCTATGATATCGGCGCGGATGAGTTTTATTAAAGTTTATTCCCGGGACCAGGCCCGGCCGGCGGAATCTTTTTTTTGGTTTCTCCATAAACCCTGTCCCGATGTACATGCAAAAATAACATCGTCGTCGGCAGCCGCGGGTGTTCCGTTATTATAGACAAAGAACTTTAAGATTGAACTGTCGGATAAAACTGTGTTGTGATAATTTATATCCGTTGAATAACTGCTTGTAGTTGGTTTTTGAGGGGACAGCCCATTGATGTCCACCGATCCGTCGAACATCATTTCGTAGTAACCGGCTTTTGAGCCAACAAGGATGATGGTCAACGTCGTCCCTGTAGCGGTAATAGCGGTAAACTCGGCAAAATCGGTTAATCTATCCCCAGCCTGAGCGCTGGGAACGCCCCATGCCCCGTTCTGGAATGCAAAAACGAAACCCTTGCTATCGATACTGGTGGTTGACAGGAAAAGAGTATTAAGCCCTTGCGAGTAATAGATTCCGCCGTATCCGTACTTTGCTTCAGGTTTTTCCGTATCAGCAAGCTCTGTAAGAGGCCCGGATACCGGTCCGCGTATGATAGAGCTGTAGCTGACAAGCCAGAGATTGGTTCCGTCATAGGTTCCGCTTATAAGCGGTGTAGAGACATCTAGATTTGTGTCGGCAAAGTCAACACCGTCGGCAGACTGGTAGAGGCTGTAATTTGTGTCATCGCTGTTTTTAACCGAGACAAAGAGCACCTCCCCGGTTGCAACAATTCCAGTGACCCGTCTGTTTTCAGCTTCCACCTGGACTGGATTCCAGGTCGTATCGGTCAGCTTATAGAGAGTCGATGTTTTGCCGTCGAGGGAATAAAAACAGGCATATGCTCCATCCTTGAAATTTACCAATTCAGAGCTTAAGTACGAATCCCCAGGAGGAGCGAGGGCTGTCCAATCGCTTAAGTCTACCCCTCGCTTGTAAACAGAACCGGCCGCAATATAAAAGTCAGAACCGAGTAACGCCAGGGAGCCGACGGAGATGCTGTTTTTTAAAGAATAATCTCCCAATTTCGTTTCTACTTCCAGGCTGTAGAAAATTCCTATACCACTGTCTTTACAGGCCAGGGTTATAAAGAAAAGAATCAACATCAGAAGAAATAAAGGTACATATGGAAAACGCTTTGTATTCATTTTAGTATTTCCTGTTAATTTAAACCGTTAAAATAAACCGCTAAAAATGATATAACGCGGATAGTGTAATCGCAAGAAAATTCCCGTATCTAGTCTGGGCTTTTAATTCATCTTTTATATACCACTGTGGAACCCACCAGTAGACAAGGTTCAATCCAAACGACCATTGAGCATTAAAAGCCCAGTAGAACGAGGCGCCTGGCTTTAAGATCGGACCTATGTAGAGATCATCCTGAAGTTTGGTGAAATTTATTCCTACTCCTAGAAAAAGTGGGAATTCAAAGGGGAAACTACGCAAAAAATAGCTGAATTTGAAGGTTATTGGAACCATTACCAGGGTTCTGTTTAAAGGGCTTAGGGCAAACATCCCCCCTACTTCAACCCCTAAGGAAATTCGGTCATTTATAAAAGCATCCCATTCAAGGGAACCCACTCCGCCCGGCTTAAGGTTGGTCGGTTTTATCCCTGCCGGTGAACTATTGAAAAAAAGCGGTACGAATAAGCCGGCATTTAAGGAGAACATTTGATCACCCAGGCCGTAGGTTGGTTTCGGAAGAGCAAGCTGATCTTCATCTGCGAAAAGCGATGCTGAAAACAGCAGCATAATAAATACAAATGGCAAGCAACACTTTGAAATTATCAATCCTGGTACCTCACATATTAAGTGATTCAAATACTACCACTCAAAGGCCCTTTTTTCAAGTCCGGGAGCAGGTTGGGTGGGAACTCAATATCGGGTAGCCCCTTCGAGGGCGAGAAGTTAGGGCGATAAAGGTGGGTAGCCCCCTATGGGAACTTTGTCCTCGAAGGGGATTGAAGGAAATGCTTATGGGGTAGATTATCAAGACTACCATTAGGAGGATCATTATGCCTTTAAGAAAAAGACAACCAACCCATCCGGGCGGAATTCTAAAACGACATTATTTTGAACCGTTGTCTTTAACGATAAAAGAAGTAGCAGAGGATATTGGTGTTTCGAGAAAAACTCTTTCAAAAATTATAAATGGGAGAGGTTCCATAACTCCGGATATGGCACTTCGATTTTCCAAAGCGTTTAATACCTCGGCGGAGCTATGGCTAAATCTTCAAACAAATTATGATTTATGGATAGCATCACAAAAATCTGACGATTGGCAGAATATAAAAACACTCCTGCCTGCTTGATATTTCACATTACGGGAACGATACCGACATACGATCCGGTCTCCTGATCTTTTTCGATATAAGCGGCTATGTCGGTTAATACGGGATTCATAGAAAAATAATATGGTGCGGGTGGGCTGGCAGCGATGTTCAAAAAAACACTTCTTAATTGAAAATTCTTTCACCTCTTTGAAATTTCTATTCTATCCGATTCTGGTACCGATGCATCGGGAATAGCTGCTAAAGCTTCGGCAAAGGCTTGTGCATCAAACACAGCAGCAGCCTTTTTAAAAAAATCACGGGTCTCTTGCCGGATAACTTCATTCGAAACAGATGAAACGATAAAATTATTCATAGAAATACCTTCCTCTTTGGCAAGTTCCCTCACCTTTTCATGGATATAATCCGGTAACCGCACTTGAATTGTCTTCATCTTCATCTCCTCCTTATCTTCTTGATAAATTGTCCTGGCGTGATAATATCTATCTCGTAGCCTTCTAATTCTGGTGTTAAAAAATCTTTCACATTATGAGTGATGATCGCAGATGCCCCAAAGTTAGCGGCACATTCAAACACCATATTATCATTTTCGTCCATTAAGTTTGGGCGTAGATGAAAGTAAATCGGTACTTCAACTCCATAATGTGCAAGAGCTGAAAGGATAGCTTCAATTTGCTTTTGATTCAGTGGCGTATGCCCTATAGATTCAGTTTCGAATAATTTCTCGCGGTATTCAAGAAAAAGAGGGACAGAGACTCCAAATTGAAATCGTTTATGAGGAATCTCTGAAAGTAAAGCAAAACTAGCACCCCGCCGGCTTCGAATTGCAGCAACCCAGACACAAGTATCGAAAATTACCCTCATAGATACAAATATACACCTATAATGTCATATCTTTCAAGGGATAAGATTTCGTTAGTCCTGTCATTCCCGATATTGGGAACACGATCCCATATCCATGGCACTTAAGAGCGACGAAACGGTGTGAGCCTGGGTACAACTACTATGGCTAACTAGGTGACGGTACGACGACCGAACGGCACACACCGGTGCAGGTTAGCTGATGATAGCGGAGGTAAGTGTTGTTGCAACTGCAAGGGAAGAGCGCAAGTGAAGCTAAAAAGGGAATGGAACAGTAGTGAATATCACAGGAAATGAGTTATTTCAAGTATATCTCTCCTGTGTCAAAAAATCGATTATCCATTGTCAATTACCTAATATTATTATATTATTTTATCTATGGAATCAATAAAATACATTACAAAAGTCGACGATGATGGACAAATTAAAGATTTTCCTTCCCTTCAAGAATTGAAAGGGCAAGAAGTTGAAGTAATAATCCTTCCCCATATAAATAAAAAAGAAATGAAATTACGGCATCAAATACTTAGGCACAAAATAAAAGTGAAAGGCAAGCCTCTTTCTCAATATGTCATTGAAGAAAGAGAGCTAAGCAGATAGTAATTTTAACACACTATCCATGAAGATCAATATTTTGCTTGACACCAGCGCTTTAGTAAAGTTGTATTACCCAGAGCCCGGAAGCGAAAGAATAGAAACATGGGTTGAAGAATCCTCGATATCATATATCTCAAGACTCGCTGTTATTGAATTCCATTCCGCGCTTTACAGAAAATATCGTGAAAATGAGCTTAATGAAGATGATCTGAACGGAATTAAAGAAACTTTCAAAAATGATATTGATAACACTCAGTATGAAATTATCGAAATAGAAGAGCAGCTTCCTCAGCAAGCAATTGAGTTGATTATGAAGTATGGCAAAAATCAAGGTATTAAGACATTGGATGCTTTACAAGTTGCCTTTGCGGAAAAAGCAGAAGATTTTACTTTCGTGACTTCTGACAAGAATCTGATAAAGATATTGAAACAGTTAAATATCGATATTGCGAATCCAGAAGATTGAAAGATTTAGATTATCTTCATTTATTCCCCTGGAGACCATGTTAAGAAAAACTCTTGTATAGATAGTCCCTCTGAACAAGTCAGCGGCAAAAAGAGCAGCCTCTTCTCCGCCTGTGCCTGACATTATTTCCATTCACTTTAGAGTTCACAGAGAAACGGGCAGCCTGGTGTGAAAACCGGCTGCACCTTCATGGGCTGGAACACGGCGGCAGACGGAAATGGCACCACCTACACCCAGGAGCTCTTTATAACTTCAACATTTTTCAATGCTGCTGCATAGCTACTGCTATCAGCCATACATCCGTGTAGTTCTGGGACCTCCCGCTATATAGGCTTCGTCCTCATCGCTCCAATATAAAATAATCTCATATTTCGATCTCATTTATGCCTCCAACTTATATTTCAAAATTATCTTACGAATCTGCTTCACTTGATAAGCTTTCCCATTAAGTTCTCTGGTAATATCAATAATCTTTTTAACGACTGTTCGAACATAGAACGGTTTATTCCGTGTGAAAGCTCTGTAGTAAAAGTCCTTATCGGTGTAAAAAAACAGGAAACATATCCTGGTTGCTACGACAGGTTCGGCTGGGATATAGTTGCTATTAGAAAAATGAAGAACGACGAGCTCACGCTCGTAGCCCCCTTCGAGGGCGAGAGGTTAGGGCGAGCATATTGGGTAGTATCACCCTTCGAGTGCGAGAAGCTTGGGTGATAAAGGTGGGTAGCCCCCTTCGAGGGCGAGAGGCTAGGGCCAGCATATTGGGTAGCTTCGTTCCGCATGGTACGGCCTTCGGCCGATTGTTGTATCGCCTTATCTATAGGCTAACGCCTATAGATAAGGCGATGGACGGAATCAAATTCCTTAAGGGGATTGTAAAGAAGATGAAACTTAACCGGGTGTTAAAAACCTACGATTCTGTTAAAATAAGCAATATTATTATAAGTGTTGCCGATAAAAACGGATTGGGAAATTTTGTAAAAGGATTACTACAGATAAACCCGAGTATAAAAATTTATTCAACCGGTGGTACATTCAACGCGATTAAGGAATTTCTGGGTCAAGGATGGAGGGAAAATCTATGCAGTGTATCCGACTATACGGGCCAACCGGAAATGCAGGGGGGGCTGGTAAAAACCCTGGACTTCAAAATCTACCTCGGGCTTTTAAGCGAGCCCTTCAATCCGGCCCATCGGAAAGATATTAAGCGGGTTAATGGAATTAACTTCGATATGGTTGTAGTGAATCTTTACCCTTTTACCCTGAAAGTAATGGAAAAAGATATTACTCAGGAAGATGCCAGGGCCCACATTGATATCGGCGGTCCATGCCTGCTTAGAGCCGCGGCAAAAAATTTTCTACGGGTTACAAGCGTGAGCGACCCCGCCGATTACGAGGGAATACTCCAGGAGATGAAAAAAAACAACGGTTGTATAGGCTTTGAAACCCGTTTTAAATGTGCTGTTACCTCGTTTACCCACACGGCGGAATATGATACAGCTATTTCAAAATATCTTTCGGAGCAGGACCCTGAGCTAATAAAAAAAATCTACTCACTGGAGGTTCTTTCAAAATATAAATAAATTCTGGTTTTTGAAATTGTCTCACTGTATAGATAGTTTTTTCAATATTCGTTATTATAGAGAATCAGGGGGAGCCGGTATGGAGGCAGATAAACTGTCGTCAATGTATAAAAAAATAAATGTTGATTCTTTTCCCGCCCGGATTGAAATACACTTCCTTGATGAAAACAAGAAGCAGACTCTGCTGTACGAAAAGGTTGAATGGGTTTTAGGCGGGGAGAAGAGAGGGTTACGCTACGGGGAAAATCCTGATCAGGAAGCAGGATTGTATAAACTGGTCAATGGGAATCTTATGCTTGGGAAGGTAACATCAATTCGACCCGGGAAATACCTCGCCTCGGATATTGAACTTCTCCAATCCGGCAAACACCCCGGAAAAATTAATATTACCGATGTAGATACTGCCCTTAACATTCTACGCTATTTTACCGAGACCCCATGCACAGTAATAGTAAAGCATAATAACCCCTCTGGGGTTGCCAGGGGGGATACCCTGGCGGAGTCTTACTATAAAGCGTATATGGCAGACCGGATAGCAGCCTTTGGCGGGGCAATAGTAGTAAACCGGGAACTGGATAAAGAGACGGCGGAACTTATAGCGGATAGTTACTCAGAAGTTGTTGCAGCCCCCGAGTTTTCCGGTGAGGTTGTAGAATTATTATCGAAAAAGAAAGATCTCCGCGTTATGAAAATCGGCAATATCGAAAAACTTTTTGACTTTGTTGGTGAACGTGTGGTGGATGCTAAATCACTTATTGACGGGGGGATTATTTTCCAATGGTCATTTGTCCCGAAAGTACGGAAAAAAAGCGACTTTTTACCGGCAAAAACCGAATATCAAGGCCAAGAATACACGGTGCACAGACAACCTACAGAAGAGGAATATGAAGATATGCTTTTCGGCTGGCTGGTGGAAAGCGGTATTACAAGCAATTCAGTTATTTATGTGAAAAATGGG